>JAGACP010000166.1 GCA_017614055.1 Erysipelotrichaceae bacterium
ATCGCGGAGATAAGCAGGACCGAGATCGTTTTCAACGTGCACGCGGATTCCGTCAGGACGAATCTTGTCATGTCCTTCCATTCCAACTACAACCACATCTGTCTCTCCGACAGAAGCTACAATACATACAGCGACCCTTCGACCTTCATCATGGTTCTGAGGAAATACCTGCTCAACGGCATCATCTACAGCATCGAACAGTTCGAATACGACCGATACCTTCTAATGCACGTAAGGGCGAGGGACGAGCTCTACGACATGAAGGAATACATCCTTTCGGTGGAACTCATGGGCAAGTACGCCAATCTGATCCTGGTGGACGACCAGAACAGGATAATCGATGCACTGAAAAAGATACCGCCATATGAGAATACCCGCAGGACCATCCTTCCCGGTGCCGTTTTCACCCGTCCCGACAGGCAGGACAAGCAGGATCCATACGATCTGAAATCGATAGACATGGAACAGTCACTGGTCAGCCAGATCCACGGTTTCTCAAGACAGCTCGAACAGGAAGTGAGATACCGCATGCAGGAGGATTCTTTCGAACATATCATCGGACTGATCAGAGAATCCAGGAATCTCTACCTGAGCAAAGTCAGCGACGGCTACGAGTTCCACGTCATACCTCTCACCCATCTGGGCGTTCCGTATGAGAAATGGGACATCCAGAAAGGATTCGACGAGATATACCACGAAAACGACGAGAAGGAAAGGATCAGGAACATATCCGACGATCTTTTCAAGGTAGTCAAAAGACAGATCAAACACTACGAAACGAAGATATCCAAGCTTCAGGCATCTCTGGACGATGCCCTGAATCTGCAGAGCGACAAAGACTGCGGCGATCTTCTCTATACCTACAGCGATCTGGACAGGAAAGGCCTCACCGGCATCGAACTCACCGATTTCAACGGAAACAAGACAACCGTTCCCCTCGATCCGAAACTCTCCGTAAAAGCCAATGCGAACAAATACTACTCTGCATACCAGAAGAAACGCAAAGGCAAGATCTACATCGAAGAACAGATAGAGATCGCGCAGAACGAACTTACCTATTTCAACGCGCTGAACCAGCAGCTGGCCATCGCCAACTACAACGATGCGCTGGACATCAGGGAGGAACTGAGCAGGTATTCCTACATCAGGAAACCTTCATCCAGAAACACCAAGAAAAAGAAAGTCAATCTCTATCAGTTCGAACTTGACGGCTATACCGTCACTTTCGGCAAGAACAACATCCAGAACAGTTATCTTACTTTCGAATACGCCAGAAGCAACTACACCTGGTTCCATGCCAAGGGATTCCACGGGACCCATCTGGTCGTCAACAGCAATGAACTGAACGAAAAGATCATCAGGACCTGTGCAAACGTTGCTGCCTACTATTCGCAGGGACGCTATTCCTCATCCGTACCGGTAGACTATTGCGAAGTAAGACACGTAAAGAAAATAAAAGGTGCCAAACCGGGGTTCGTCACCTACACAAACTACAAGACCATCTTCATCGATCCCGAAGAAGACAGATCACTGAACATCGTCACGATCTAGATACTGTTTCAGTTTCTTGATCTCGTATGGTTTGAGCTGGCGGTATTCGCCGCTTTTTAAGTTGCCGAGTTCGATGTTGGCTTCCCTGATCCTGTGAAGCCTCGTCACCTTGTAATGCAGTGAATCGAACATCTTCCTGATCTGCCTGTTCCTGCCCTCGCGGATCGTCACCAGCAGCCTGCTGGTATCCTTGTTCGGATTGGTCGATACAAGTTTTATCGTACAAGGCAGAGTCTTCTTTCCCTCGATCGTCACGCCGTTTTCCAGTTTCTTTATCTCTTCGCTGCCAATGTTCCCATTTATGGTCACTTCATAGACCTTCTCGATGTGGAATCTTGGATGTATGAGCTTCTGCATCAGCTCGCCGTCGTTGCTGAGAAGGATGAGACCGCTGGAATCGAAATCCAGCCTTCCCAGAGGATAGACGCGGTATTCGCTGTCTATGAGATCGACCACGGTCGTCCTCCCCTTGTCGTCCGATGCGGAAGATATCACGTTCTTAGGCTTGTTCAGAAGATAGACGACCTTGTTCTCCTGCTTCAGCGATTTTCCGTCTACCGTTATGTCATCATCAAAACCGGCTTTGTATCCAAGTTCCGTCACTGTTTCGCCGTTTACTTTCACCTTGCCCGCAAGGATCAGTTCTTCGGCTTTTCTTCTTGAACAGATTCCGCTGTTCGCAATGATTTTTTGAAGTCTTTCCATGTCTTCCTCTTAAGATTGCTTATGATGTAGTAGACGATGATTCCTATTATGCCAAGCAATGCCAGCGTCACTATGAACATCAGACTGAAGTTGATGCGGTGATTGTCCGTGCCCATGTTTTCAAATGACAGATCCTCGGTCTGATCCTCGAAATCGAATTCATTGACGCTCGGCAGCGAAAGTACCTCGTATGCTCCCGATTCTTCGATCATGAACTGGATGTAGTTGTCGGACTGCGTCGTCCTGCATTTGACGATGTCACCGTCCCTGTTCAGATGATATACGGAATAGACCAGATCATTCTTCTTGTCTTCGATGGCGATCTGCACTATCGCCGGTCCTTCAAGTTCGACTGTCTGATAGTTGAATCTGAAGGATATATCAAGTCCCTTTACAGGTTCGAATCCGTATCCTGAAGCAAGATCCGTGATCTTCTTTTCATCATATTTCCTGATGTCGTCAACGATCACATAGTAAGTGTCTTCCACGAAACTGAACGACTTTCTGTCGGGGAGCGAAAGGTCAAGACCGGAGATGCTGATATTGCGGGTCTCGTCTTCATCCTTGATGACGTAGTTGCGTCCGTTCCTGTCTTTCAGATCATGGTCGATCGTCCTTATCTCAGAGAATGTCAGAGGATAAGAAACCTTGCCGATGTTTTTCCTGACATAGTCATAGTCTTTTTCTGCTATTGCTTCAAAGATGCTGTCTCTTATCTCATTGATGCTTTCATCGAACGATGCCTCAAGCAGAGTATGTATTCCCGCATAGTTCACCGTGATGTCCTTCTTTCCCGTTTCGGTCTTGTCATAAGCCAAGATCATGTCGGTATCGACCTCGATGTTCGAAATCTCTCCATCGGCATATCTTACTTTGAGATTCAGTCCCTTCAGGTCGATGTCGTCGTTAAGTCCGACGGCGGAGACGTTCTTCCTGTTCAGTTCAATGCTCTCTATCTGACGATACTGCGCAACACGTTCCTCGTCGTATCCCGCAAATTCATAGCCTTCCCTTCTCGCCTTGGGTTCAAGAGGTACATCGTCCTTCCTGTACTTCATGTCCAGAGAAGTATAATCACGGAACCGTCCATCTCCGAAATCATAGTGCACGGTCACATATTCATTCTCGAAGATGTTTCCTCCGTTGACGATTTCGCTGAACACATCCTTGCGGACCTAGGCTGTACAGTCTTCGAAATCATAAAGACAGCCCTGAGAGAAACTGTAGTCCGTCTGTATCTTGTATGAATCCTCATATTCCGCAAGTATCACCAGCGAAAGCTCGTCGATATCCTTGACGACATATCTTTTATTCTCAAGTTCCTGATCCTTGTAGAAAGTGACGCTCTTTG
>JAGACP010000167.1 GCA_017614055.1 Erysipelotrichaceae bacterium
CATTGGATAGCCGTTCTTTCCGCTTCTCCATATGCTCAGGATGTCATAGTCGGCATATAGACCAGTCAGCTCCATGAACTCTCCGCCTATCGTGGAAAGGATGGTCGCCGAATAGAAATCCTCGAATTCGAAGCCGTTATGGATCATCTTGTACAGCGTTGGCGTAAGATCCTTGTTCACGGCGATCTCATTGAAGCTTTCGGCCATTATGTATATCAGGTTCTTCCCTTCGAAAAGACCTGTATATTCATTCTGCCTTGTTCCGTTCTGTCTGGCGAAATAACTGTTCATCTCTACGACTTTGTCATTCGCGCCTTCGCTGGCGGAATCGAAATCTATGTCCAGGACATTGTATCCGAATTCCTTCTGATCCGGTTCGGGATCCATCTCGATCACAGGCTCTTCGATTATGGCGCTGCTGCTGCCGTTGATCCAGTTGAAAAGATCCAGACACAGCGTATTCATCACGCCTAAATCATTTATGCGAAGAGAGATGTTCTTGCTGCCGTAGGTGCGGCTGAAAGTTCCGTTGCTGTCAAGCGGGAAAAACAGCGCAAGCAGATAGGCGCATACGGAAATGAGCAGCACTATCGTATATATCAGAGATTCCTTAAGCCTGATCTTTTCGTATCCGATCCTGTCATAAAGGAATATGACGAAAAGCAGCGGAACGAACAGAAGCAATATCGGGATGCCGTTGGCGAATACGACTTTAAGCGCATCCAGCGAGAAATCTTTCACCTGGTCGGAAAGTCCCATCAGAGAGAAAGAGAAATAGAAGCCGTAGAAATTTGAAAGACACAGCTGCAGAGCGTAGTAGATCGGAAACAGCAGCGTCACGATGATCATCGTCACTTTGTTGGCTTTCTTTGACAGCAGAGAAAAAACAAAAGACAGGATGCATGCGACGAAAATGTCGAAAGACAGCGTCAGCACGATGTTCCTGTTCAGTATGTTAAGGTTATTGAAAAGACGGAAGACTATCTCGTAGTATATGAAACTTGCAGCCAGCGTCAGAAAAGTCTTGTATTTCACATGCAACATTATAGCAAATAAAAAACTGACTTTTCGTCAGTTTCTTACATCAGTACGTTGTGGTATACTTCCTGGACGTCCTCGACTTCATCGAGAAGACTCAGCAGTCTGTTCCACATGTCTTTGTCATGCTCGTCTTCCAGAGTGACATATTCCTGCGGAAGCATCTTGATGGCGCATACCGAATACTCGCATTCAGGGATCAGCGCATCGATGGCTTCCTGAGCCTTGTGCAGGTCTCCGGGTGCGACATAGACCGTCATCTCGCCGTCTTCCACTTCGATGTCGTTGACATCGACATCGGCATTGATCAGCGTATCCAGCATGGTATCTTCGTCTTCATACCTGAAAGAAAGCACGCCCAGATGGTCGTATGTGAAAGATACGGAACCCTTCACGCCCATCTTGCAGTGAGCCTTGTTGAAACACTGGTTCATCGCGGCAACCGTCCTGTTGGAGTTGTCCGTCAGACAGTCGATGATGATCGTCGCGCTGCCCGGACCGAATCCTTCGTATCTCAGGGCGTCGTAAGACTCTCCTGAACCGCCCTTGGCCTTCTCGATCGCTCTCTTGATGACGTCTGCAGGCACCTGGTTGGCCTTTGCTTCCTTGATCTTTGAACGTAAAGCAAGGTTCATCTCCGGATCAGGCACGCCAGACTTGGCGGCAATGTAGATCTCCTTGCCGTATCTTGAATAAACTTTAGATTTCATTGCAGCTGTCTTAGCCATAGCTGCAGCTCTGACTTCATGTGCTCTTCCCATAAATTCACCTCTTTAAAACTTTAATTACTTTATTATTTTAATACAGACATATCCCCTTGACAATAAAAAACTGGTTTCTTTCGGGAAACCAGTTTTAATGCTGTTTCTATATGCCTTGAGGGACTAAAGGACCTCGTTCACAAGTTTCAGTACTTCTTCCTCGGTATTGCACTTGAGAGCCTTTGCCGCAAGCTCTTCCATGTCCTTCTTGCTGAGGGAAGTTATGATCTTTCTTGTCGGAAGGATGCGCGATGCGGACATCGAGAATTCGTCCAGGCCAAGTCCGAGCAGTACCGGAGCAGCCTTAGGATCTCCGCCCATCTCGCCGCACATTCCGCACCATCTGCCCTGCGAATGCGCACCGTCGATGGTCATCTTGATGAGCCTCAGGATAGACGGGTTCAGCGGCTGATACAGATAGGCGACTTTCTCGGACATCCTGTCCGCAGCCATCGAATACTGGATCAGGTCGTTGGTTCCGATCGAGAAGAAGTCCGCATACTTGGCGAATTCATCAGCCAGCACGGCACATGCCGGGATCTCGACCATCATGCCTATCTCGATGTCTTCGGATACTTCAACGCCTTCCTTCTTGAGTTCTTCCTTGTTTTCAAGGACGAAGTTCTTGGCGTTTCTGAATTCATCGACAGTGGCGATCATCGGGAACATTATCGCCAGCTTGCCGTAGACGGAAGCTCTAAGCAGTGCTCTTACCTGCGTCCTGAAGATGTCTTTCCTGTCAAGGCACAGTCTTATCGCACGGTAGCCCAGGAACGGATTCATTTCCGGATCGAATTCGAAATACGGAAGTTTCTTGTCTCCGCCGATGTCCAGAGTCCTTACGACGACTCTGTGGCCCTGTGCCTGCTCGAGGACTACCTTGTATGCCTCGAACTGGCTGTCTTCATCAGGGAAATCCTCGGTCGATTCCATGTACAGGAATTCGGTACGGTAAAGGCCTACGCCTTCCGCACCGTTCTCGATGACGCTTTCCATGTCCTTGGGGGAACCGATATTCGCGACCAGCTCGACCTGATGTCCGTCCTTGGAGATGGATGGCTGATTGACCAGAGCCTTGAGCGCTTCCTTCTCCTGAAGGAATTCGTCTCTCTTCCTGGTGTATTCGGCAACTTCATCGTCCGTAGGATTGATTATGACGACGCCTTCCTTGGCATCGAGGATTATCGTATCGCCATGTTTGCAGTTTTCCATGACACCGGTGCAGCCTACGACCGCAGGGATGCCGAGCGATACTGCCATGATGGCCGCATGCGATGTCTTTCCGCCTATTTCGGTGACAAAGCCCAGCGCGTATTTCTTGTTCAGCTGAGCGGTGTCTGACGGGGTCATCTCCTCTGCCACGATGACGACCTCCTCGTCGATGGTCGTCAGATCAGGGATGCTGAGACCGAGGATGTTGCACAGAAGCCTGAAGGATACGTCCTTGATGTCCGCAGCTCTCTCCTTGAAATAAGTGTCTTCAAGCGATTCGAACATCGCGATCATCGTATCCGATACCGTCTTGGTCGCAAGATCGGCGGATTTGCCTTCGTTGATCATGGCGGTGATCTGGTCTTTCAGTTCCGGATCCTGCGCCATCATCAGATGCGCATCGAAGATCGCAAGCTCCTCGTCGGCCAGTGAAGCACCGGCTTTTTCCTTGATCTTCTCGATATCAGCGATCGTCTTGCTCAGCGCGTTCTCGAATACCTCGAGTTCCTTTGCAGGCTCGCATTTCTCCTCGTTGACGACGATCTTGGGCTGTTCAAGCTTATAGACCTTTCCGATGGCTATACCGCTTGATGTAGCAATGCCTTTCAACATATTAAGTCCCCCTTGTTACAAAAATATTATACTTACATTCATATGCTAGAGACAATCCAGAAAATTGTCATAGGCCTTGGCGCGGTGACGGAAATACGAAGACGCGGAGAAATACTCCAGATACCATGTTCCGGTCTTTCCCATCATCACCTCGTGCTCTATGATCAGTCTCTGCTTGTCGGGAAGAGTCCTTGCCACATCCTCGATGTGCTTCACGGTCCTTCTGTAGTTCTTTATCCTGTGGGGACAGATCTCCAGAAGCGCATGACTGTGGTCTTCCAGCTTGTACTTGCTGTCGAGGTAATGCCTCGACAGCATCTCGATCTCAAATTTCTGTCTCTTTAACTTATTCATCAAATCCCAATGTTTCTACTGCTGTATTATGACTATTCGCTGACTTCTATCAGTCCGTATCCTCCGTCGTTTCTCTTGTATACAACCGCCAGCTTCTCGCTGTCCACATCCTTGTAGATGAAGAAAGAATGCGAAAGCATCTCCATGTGCATGATCGCCTCGTCAAGTTCCATCTCCTCGGTATAGACCGTCTTGGTCCTTACAGGGATGTCCGCGTTCTCGTCAGGCTCCTCGTAGAAACTCTCGGCGAGAGATTCCTTGTGTCTGCGGGAAAGTCTTCCCTTCTGTCTTCTGATCTGATCTTCAAGTTTATCGATCGCCAGATCGATGCCTGTGTAAAAGTCCTCGTGTACGACTTCCGATCTGAGAAGTCCGATCTTGCTCGGAACGTTGACTTCCACCTTGAGGCCGCCTTCATGGACCTTTACCGTTACTTTGGCGTTCTGCTGCTCGTCGATGACAACATACTTGTTGAGATCGGAAAGCCTGTTCTCGATCTTCTCTCTCATCTTGTCATTGATCGTGACATTTTCGCCATAAACTGTGAATTTCATAAGTCTACCTCCTTTATATTAAGACTCTATTGTGAGTTTAATCAGCCATTTATATGCAAGGAACAGTCCGTACGCGTCCAGGGAACAGTACTGTTCCAGATTGTCGCGTATCCTCTGTTCATCCCCGTTTGACTTGTCCATGTCCCGCCAGTTGAATACCGCCTGCATGCCGTCGTCGATATCGAGGTTCTTGTACGAATAGTCCGAACAGATGTCTACGATCTGTTTAAGAGAATAATTCCCTCT
Source organism: Erysipelotrichaceae bacterium (assembly GCA_017614055.1). GTDB lineage: Bacteria > Bacillota_I > Bacilli_A > Erysipelotrichales > Erysipelotrichaceae > Colivicinus. Next base: position 4,778 of record JAGACP010000167.1, read on the forward strand.
CATCGATACGTCGTATACGAGACCTTCCGTGAAAGGCTCTGCCAGATCGACGAAACGGCTGTTCACCTCTTCAAGATAGCCGCGATATTCCTCGAACACGTCCGCCAGTTCGCTCAGTCTCAGACACTCTGCACCGTAGGCGTTGTAGGCGACTACGGGACCTTCATCAGGCAGATACTTCTGCAGAGCTTCTATGAACTCCCTCCTGCAGTCTCCCTTTGATACGAAAGTATAGTGCTGCATGTGGTTGTCTTCATCTATGTAGTAAAGCGCGAATTCAAACGGTAGCACATCCAGAGGCCTCATCCCCGGATAAGGCGGAACAAGATACCTGTCCCATTCGAAATCGATGAAGGATATCGGTCTGGCGGAAAGCTTCTCCAGCCAATGGGTAAGCGCAACCTTATCCACATACATGCCGTCGTTTTTGGAAGCCATGATCTGGGCGTACTGCACTCTCGATCCTTCCAGCCTTTCGACATCCGCATCCTTCAGATGGACTATGCCTTCGTCGTACATGTCGTTCTTGTACTGACTCGATACCAGGCTCAATATGCTGTCATCGAAGAGCTTTTCTTCATCAGGGAAGCAGATACCGTAATAATCGCAAAGACCGTTCTGACGGCAGTTTCTGTTCTTCTCAGGACGTTTCCCGTCATAGACATACTGATCCATCTGCCTGACGACATCCTCATAGCGGAAATTCGATCTGTTCACGATATCCATGATCCTGTTATTCTTGTACATGTCGGTACAGACGAACAGCTGCTGGACATCAAGATCATCTCCCCTGATATAATCCTCATTGAAATATATAAGATAGATGTCGTTTACCGTAAGGCCAAGCTTGGCAAGCAGATCACAGGATGTTTTA
>JAGACP010000168.1 GCA_017614055.1 Erysipelotrichaceae bacterium
CTCGTCTCCTCGCTCCTTTTGGCCATGGTCTGGGCCTTGGCCAGCTTGAAAGCTATCGGTACCGTCTTGATGTCGTTGAAGCGCACATAAAGAGCGTCGATCTGTTCCTTCAGCTTTTTCTTCCGGTTTTTCCTGACCACGATAAGAATCGTGATGAAGATCACCAGCGCTGCGGCCGCGATCGCAACATACAGCGTGTACCCCTGTGCTGCAAGCATTTCTGCGATTTTATCCATACAGGTTCATTTTACTATTAATATATATTTTTTGCCAATTGACTTTGCCATGTCCTTCTGCGATAATAATGGAGCACATAAAATAGCAGCATGTAAAGTCATCGGCCAAGCGTCGATACCGACGGAGACGAGTAACCAAGCGCTATTGGCGAAAATCGAATACCGACACTCCCGGTGATGATTTACACCTGTACTTACTTAAGGAGGAAGAACTTATGGCAAGAAATACAGGTCCTACTTGGAGAATTTCAAGACGTTTAAACTTCTCTGTTCTTGAAACAGGCGAAGAGTTAAACAAGAGGCCCTACATTCCGGGTATGCACGGCTCCCCGACAAGACGTGTAAAGCAGTCGAACTACGGTCTGCAGAAGAATGAGAAGCAGAAGATGAGACACATGTACGGTCTCAGCGAGAAGCAGTTCTACAACACCTATGTCAAGGCTGTCAAGAAGAAAGGCGTTACCGGTACAAACCTGTTCGTAATGCTGGAATCAAGACTGGACAATCTGGTATACCGCATGGGATTCGCCAGCACCAGAAAACAGGCAAGACAGATGGTTTCTCACGGACACATCCTGGTAGACGGCAAGAAAGTGGACATCCCTTCATGCCAGATCAAGCCTGGATCAGTCATCGAAGTCAAGGACAACTACAAGAACAACGAGTTCCTGAAGCAGTCCCTGGATTCAACCGTCTCATTCAAGGATTTCGTTGAAGTCGACAAGGAAGCCCGCAAAGGCAAGTACGTCAGATATCCTGAAAGAAAAGAACTCAATCAGGAGATCAACGAACTGCTGGTCATCGAGTATTACAACAGATAATATTCGGAACAGGATCGGAATAAAGCCATGTCAGAAGACATGGCTTTTGTTTTGCATAAAAAGAGATGAACTATTCCTTGTTCATCTCTTCCAGTATTATGTTTCTCACTTCCTCGACCGCCACGTCCAGGTCGTCGTTGCATACGACGTGTTCGTAGAAATCGATGTCCTTGAGTTCTTTTCTGGCCTTGGAGATCCTCTTCATGATCGTCTCGTCGTCTTCGGTCCCTCTCAGCCTCAGTCTTCTCTCCAGTTCCTCCAGTGACGGAGGGATGATGTAGATGCTCAGACAGTCAGGACACTTCTCCGTGATCTGCTTCGCTCCCTTTATCTCTATCTCCAGGATGACGTTCTTGCCCTGCTCGCGCATGGTCTCGACATACTCCCTGGGAGTTCCATAGTCGTTCCCCACGAAGCGCGCATGCTCGAGAAGCTCGTCATTCTTGATGGCTTCGATGAATCTTTTCTTCGATACGAAGAAATAGTTGACGCCTTCGACTTCCCCCTCGCGCGGCTTCCTCGTGGTCATCGATACCGAATACGCAAGATTGAGATCTTCCATGGGCATGAGTCTGCTCAATATGGTCCCCTTGCCTACGCCGCTGACGCCGCTGAATACGATCAATAGTCCTTTTTTCATACTTTTATTGTATAACATAATCTACAATATAAATATGGAAATCCTGTGCCCCGTATGCGGCAAGATGCTGCAGAAGACGGACAGAACATACAGATGTCCCGACGGACATTCTTTCGACATCGCGTCCCAGGGCTATGTGAATCTTTATCTGCACAAATCGGAAAACAGCGGCGACAACAAACTTATGATAGACGCCAGGAAAAGATTCCTGGAGAAAGACTTCTACAGGTTCCTGCTGGATGAACTGAACAGGCTCATAAAACCTGAAGACAGTCTCGTCGACCTGGCCTGCGGGGAAGGATACTACACTTCGAAATTCGTTTCCGGTGACAGGATCGGCATAGATCTCAGCAAGTCCGGCCTCAAGATAGCTTCGAAGAAAGACAAGGATACGACATACATCCTCTCATCGATCTTCGACGTGCCTCTTCCCGATGAATGCACCGACAAGGTCACCATCATCTTCGCCCCTATCGCGGGAAAAGAGATCGCAAGGATCCTCAAGGACAACGGGCAGTTCATCCTGGTTAAGCCAAACGCCGATCATCTTTATGAACTTAAGCAGGCCATATACGATGAACCTTATCTCAATGAAATAGAAGATATAGAGATAGAAGGGCTAAAACTTGTAGAAGAGATACCTGTAAAGCAGGAAGCCATACTGAACAATGAAGAGATGAACGACCTTTTCATGATGACCCCGTACTGGAATACGAGTTCTCAGAAAGACAAGGATAAACTGAAAAATATCGATCATCTGAAGATCGGTTTCTCCTTCCTGATCGATATTTATGAGAAGATAAACTAAGCTTTCTTCTGTTTCGTCTTCGACTGGATGTATCCCACCGCCCTTGCGGCAAGTTCCAGCGGAAGATGTCTGACCAGCTGAATCAAGGCACTGTAGGCAAGGCCGTCTATCGCATAGGCCTTGTTTTTAATGAACATGTCATAGCCGGTCTTCGCGGCGTCTTCGCTCGTCCTGGCGAAGAGATTGTTGTAGACGGCAGTGGTCTCTCCGTTGGCGACTTTCCAGAAGTCGGATTTCGTCGGTGCCGGACAAAGGACGGAAACGTTGATGTTGTCCTGTTTCAGTTCCTCCCTCAAGGCAAGCGAGAAGCTCATCACAAACGCCTTGGTCGCATAGTATACGGCCATGTACGGTCCCGGCATGAACGATGCCACCGAACAGGTATTGATGATGTGCCCGTAGCCGTCCTGTTTCATGTCTGGGATGAAATAATATGTCAGGGCTACGAGAGCCTTGTTGTTGAGTTCGATCATCCCGAGCGTCTTGTCGAGATCCGCTTCGGCGAAAGTCCCGTAGTCGCCGTAGCCCGCGTTGTTCACGAGTATCGATACGCGAAGGCCTCTGCTCTGGCAGTAGTCGTATACGGCCTTGGGATCCGCCGCTATGTCGCAGGCGAAATATTCGACATTGCTGTCATAGTTCTCCATCAGCTCCTTCTGCAGGCTTTCGAGCAGTTCTTTCCTTCTGGCTACCAGGATCAGATTGTAGCCGTGGCTGGCGAACTGTCTGGCGAATTCTTTTCCTATTCCCGAAGATGCACCTGTGATAAGTACGTATTTCATGTCTGTTCCTCCAGGGCGCTTGCCATGTTTTCGAGTTTATTCAGACGATGCTTCATACCCGATTTGGATATGACGTCGCCGTAGTTCTTCTGATATGCCTCGCACAGTTCCAGCAGCGAATAATCCTGATACTTCAGACGGATGTCCACGACGTTCTTAAGTCTTTCATTTAAGAAGTCGTACTTTCCGCTGTCGATCAGCTTCTGCATGTATTCGATCTGCCTCTGTGCAGCCTTGATCGTCTTGACTTCATTGGCGATCTCGCAGTTGTCTATCCTGCTGACGGAGTTCTTGAGGTCTCTTCCTATCCTTTCATCCTCGAATCTCATCATCGCTTCATGCGCGCCGATGAGGGCGAGGAAGTTGGAGATGTAGTCCGCCTTCTTGATGTATACGACGTATCTGTTCCTTCTCTTGACCGTCTTGGCTTCGATGTCGAAGCGCGATACGAGCTTTACGATGTAGTTGGCTATCTCTATGTCGGGAAGAGATATCTCCAGATGATAGTTGGGATTCTGGGGATTGTTGCAGGAACCGTAGGCCAGGAAGCATCCTCCCAGATACGATGCCGCGCAGCAGTTCTTCATCACCGTCTCGTAGCGGGGATGGGACTGCAGACCCTTGCTGGTATAGATGCCCAGGTCGTCGAGGATGTCCCTGCCGTCGTCTATCTCCAGGGTGTAGACGTTGTTTTTCTTGAGGTTGGTCTTCTTGGCTACCTGCAGCGTAGTCTCTACTTCATAAAATTTCTTGAGAAGATAAAGCGTCC
>JAGACP010000169.1 GCA_017614055.1 Erysipelotrichaceae bacterium
AATCCAAACTATCATGAAGAGACGGGAGCCGCCGGTCTTCCGGAATTTGGTACACTCAATACGAGAGGAACAATAGAGGAGACCAGACCTGCACTGTTCTCGGAACTGGTGCAGATTTCCGGACTGTCCCATAGAACCAACGTCTGGAGAGGCAATGCCCAGGATCTGATTAGATCCGGAATAAAGCTTTCCAACGTCATCGGCTGCCGTGACGATATCATGTCCACACTGATGGGCTATGGTCTTGAATCCCTTGACGCTTTCACCATCATGGAACAGGTCAGAAAGGGCAGAGGACTCAATCCCGACCAGGAAAAGAACATGCTGGACCACAATGTTCCTAAATGGTACGTCGATTCGTGCCAGAAGATAGAATATATGTTCCCGAAGGCCCATGCGGTGGCTTACTGCATCATGGCCGTCAGAGTTGCCTGGTTCAAGGTCTATCACCCTGAATACTACTATGTGTCTTTCTTCTCGTTACGATGCGACGCATACGAGATAGAGACGATGATCAAGGACGCCGATTCGATCTATGCGAGGATGCAGGAACTGCAGCAGAAGATCGATACGAAACAGGCGACCAAGAAAGAAAAAGACATCTTCGACATGCTGGAAGTGTGCTACGAGATGGTATCCAGAGGATACAGGATGCTCAACATCGATCTCAACAGATCGCTGGCTACGGAGTTCCTGGTTAATCCGGAGAACCACAGGGAGATCTTCCCGCCGTTCAAGGTCCTTGACGGTCTGGGAGACAACGTTGCGGAATCGATCGTTGCCGCAAGGCAGCAGAGGGAATTCCTGTCCAAGGAGGACCTTGTCGACAGGACCCAGCTGTCCCAGACGCTGGTCAAGAAGCTCGATTCTCTCGGCGTCCTCGCTCATCTCGATGATTCCAACCAGATGTCGCTGTTCTAGGAGGTAACCATATGCTTATAGACAAACTGCTTGATTATGTATCGTACGATACCCAGAGCAAACAAGATTCCGAAACATTCCCGAGTACCGAAGGTCAGTGGAATCTTGCCAGGCATCTTGAAGACGAACTGAAGAAGCTCGGACTTGAAGATGTGATGCTTGATGAACACTGCTACGTATACGGATATCTTCCGGGAGATCCGGAATATCTCACACTGGGTTTCATCGCCCACATGGACACTTCCGACCAGGCTTCGGGAAAGAATGTAAAGCCGAGAGTCATAGAGAACTATGACGGAACGGACATAAAACTGAATGAGAACCTGTCCACCACCGTGGAGCGTTTTCCGAATCTTCTGGACTATGTCGGAAAGACGCTGGTGGTGACGGACGGACATACATTGCTGGGAGCCGACGACAAGGCGGGCGTCGCCTGCATCATGCAGATGCTGGAGACGCTGGTCAATGATCCGTCCATCAAACACGGACCTGTACGCGTATGTTTCTCGCCTGACGAGGAAGTCGGAAGAGGCATGGAACATTTCAACTATGATCTTTTCAAGGTCGATTTCGCATATACGGTAGACGGAGACAAACCGAACCGCATGGAATACGAGTGCTTCAATGCTGCAAGCGCCATCGTAAACATCAGCGGCATCTCCGTACATCCCGGTTCCGCCAAGGACAAGATGGTCAATGCCCTGCAGGTTGCTCACGAGTTCCATTCGATGATGGATCCCGATGCCGTGCCTGAAAAGACCGAAGGGTATGAAGGCTTCAACCTGCTGATGAATCTCGACGGCGAAGTCGAGAAGGCCAGGATGCAGTACATCATAAGGAACCATGACATCGATCTGCTCAACAAGCAGAAACATGATTTCGAAGTGATAAGAGACAGACTCAACGAGAAATACGGCTATGAAGCTGTCGAACTGCAGATCAAGGATTCATACAGGAACATGAAGGAGATGTTCGAAGGTCACATGGAACCGATCGATCTTGCGAAGGAAGCCATGGAGAAGATCGGTCTGGAGTTCGAGACGGTTGCGATCAGAGGCGGTACTGACGGTGCCGCGCTGACATACAACGGGATACTATGTCCCAACCTGGGAACGGGCGGACAGAACTTCCACGGCGTCCATGAATTCTGGTGCAAGGAAGACGGCGAGAAGGCCGTTGAACTGCTGCTGGCGATACTGAGTCTTGCGAAGAGGTAGGATGCTGACGGTATTCATCATCTTCGCCATATCATATCTCATAGGGAATATCAGGATCAGAGGCATATCTCTGGGCGTTTCCACGATCATGCTGGTGGCCCTGGTATTCGGTCATCTGGGATACAGCGTTTCTGCGGATGTGAAGAATCTCGGACTGTTGTTTTTCACCTGTTCGCTGGGCATCAGCGCAGGTCCGACTTTCCTCATGAATTTCCGAAGGAACGCATTTTATTATGTCGTCAATGGTTTTCTTATCGTGGCTTCGGCTGCGCTGACGACCGTGATCATAATCAGGACGTTCGGCGTGGGAACGGATCTTGCGCTGGGGCTGTTTACCGGGGCGCTTACCAGCACGCCCGGTTTTGCGTCCGCAAGCGAAGCGACCGGAAGCATACTTACGACGGCAGGATACGGCATCAGCTATCCGTTCGGCGTCGTCGGGGTGACGCTGTTCTGTCAGTTCATGTCGCGCAAGGCGGAAAGAAAAGACAGATACATCGAGAAGGACAGTCTCCCCGAGCATCATTTCGACTACATCATGATCGACAGGACGGGCATGCTTAACTTCTCGCTGATAATGCTTGTCGGTATACTGATAGGAATGATCAGGATACCACTGGGCCAC
>JAGACP010000170.1 GCA_017614055.1 Erysipelotrichaceae bacterium
CTTGGCTTCAGGAGAACTCTGGGAGTTGTTGTTGAGGGCAGCGGTATCGAAAGTCGTGCCGTTGTTCATGTCCTCTATGCACTGCTCAGCTTCCGCGATGTCCTTGAAGGAAGCCATCTGCATCTTTACCGGAGCATCGTTCTCAGTCATGGAATCAAAATTGTCTTCGACGTAGATATTCGCAAGCTTGCCTATCAGCAGATCGCTGATGTAGAGTTCCTTGAATGCTTCCACGGAACCGTAGTAGGCAACGATATATGATTCATATCCGCCTTCGATGTATCCGTCTATGGCCGACTGGGCTTCCGCCTCGATGGCGTCATAGTCCAGATCATATGTCATGGCGATGTTCTTGACGATATCGTCGACGACAGCATCGGTCGAAGCGACCTTGAGGGACTTGTACAGGTCATTCTTCGTATAGGTCACGCCCGGACCTGAGAATATCACTTCGTCGCCGTCTGAAAGCGAAGAATATGAATTCGTGCCTGAGCAGGCTGCCAGCATAATCAGAGTAAACAGTATCGCTATAATCTTTTTCATGTCATTCACCTGCACTTTCCAGCTGCTCGTTGATTCGTGCCATCAGATCAGCATCCTTGATCTCGAAACCGAGCTTTTCAGCCTTGTCGAGGATGGCTTTTATGGACATCGTAGGATATGCCTCGTCGATGTCGTCGATGACGTTGTAGTCGTTAAGCAGCACTTCGGTATCGGAACCGAGACACTTGATGATATGATATCCGTAGGAAGTAACGACAGGATCGGTGATTCCGCCTTCTTCGAGGGCCAGAGCAGCTTCGCTGAACTGCGGAACATAGTTTCCGGCATTCTCTTCGTTGACGATGCCGATGTATCCGCCTTTGTTTGCGGAACCTGAATCCTCGGAATACTGATAGGCGATGTATTCGAAAGATGCGTCTTCCTTGGCCAGTTCGTCAAGGACCGTCTGCAGTTTCTCTTTCTGTTCATCGGTCGGATTTGCTTCGTAGCCGATGATCAGCTCGTCGTCTTCCTCGTCATATATAGGGGTCGTGTCGCACTTGATCAAAATGTGGTAGATCAGCTTGCCGTTGGTTCCCATGGTAGGATCGAGGTATTCGTCCTTGTGCGCAAGGACATATTCCTTCAGAAGCATCTCCTGCTTCTGCGAATCGATGTAGTAGTCGACTATGTCGTCCACGCCGTTGACATATCCCATTCCCTTGAAGACTCCGTCAAGATAGTCTTTCGAATAGTAGGACAGGATGTTCGCAGCCGAGGTGGATGCCTTTTCCTTCATCTCGTCGGTAGTTTCGTATGCTTCTGCGAAGATGGCTTTTTCGAAAGCCCACAGAGTCTGAGAAATGCCGTCTGAGTTGTATAAAGATTCATACAGGTCATCGGCATAGACAGGTTCGCCGTCGATGGTGTATGCCACATACTTGCCGTCGATCTGTTTGTTTCTGACAACGATATCCCTGTTTTTATATGCGTCGTACGAATACAGACCGATGAACGCTATCAGGACAATGCCGACAAGACCGACGAACCAGTATTTTTTAATGAGTTCTTTCTTGTCCATAATATTCCTCCAAACGTTTTATATTATATAATGTTCGGTTTGTTTATACAATTTTGCGGACCGATAATTCAGATAAAATTCAGACTGGATAGTAATTCATCACACATATGGCAAAAAGATTATAATGTTAATTGTTACAGGTGAATATCATGAAAAATCTTATAGTGAAAGATCTGCATGTATCGGTCGAAGACAGAACGATACTCAACGGAGTCGACCTCACGGTCAATGAAGGAGAGGTCCATGCCCTGATGGGTCCAAACGGCAACGGCAAGTCTACGCTGCTGGCGGCGATAATGGGCGATCCTTCGTACAGAGTCGATTCCGGAAGCATAACATATGGCGAAAAAGACATCCTTTCGATGCCGGTAAACGAAAGAAGCAAGGAAGGCATCTTCCTGGGCATGCAGTATCCCCAGGAGATACCGGGGATCACAAACAGCGATTTCCTCAGGGCGGCGATGAACGTCAGGAGAGAGAAACCGGTATCGCTTTTCGAATTCATCAAGCAGATGGAGAAGACCATCAATGATCTGGAGATGTCATCAGATCTGGCCCACAGATTCCTCAACGAAGGATTCTCAGGCGGTGAGAAGAAAAGGAACGAGATCGTCCAGCTGGAGATGCTCAAGCCGTCTCTGGCGATGCTTGACGAGATAGACAGCGGTCTTGACGTCGATGCGATAAAGATCGTTGCCGACGCGCTGAACAAAACGGCCCAGGAGAACAACATGGCGATGATCATCGTATCGCACTATGAAAGGTTCCTGGAACTCATGAAGCCGCAGTTCACCCATGTGCTGGTAAATGGAAAGATCGATCTTTCCGGAGGACCTGATCTGTACGACAGGATAGACAAGCAGGGATACGACTGGATCTATTCGGAACTGAACATAGAACCTGAAAAACAGGAAGAAAAGACGCAGACCAGAGTGTCGATAGGCACCTGTGCCGTCAAAGATACAATGAAAGGCAATATCGGATGAAGATAAACAACGGCGATACACTGTCTTTTTCTGATGGGTTCTCCGTATATGAGATAGATGAACAGGGAGACATGTCTTTCAGCATCGACAGTGAAAACACATGCAACGTTTTCATCAGGATAATCGATGCATCCGATATCGATATAAAAGGAAAATTCAAAAACGGAGACAGTACGATACTGTTCTGGAACGACAGCGTCAGCGACGTGAAGGTAACGGAAGAATATGAAGTATCTGAAGGATGCAGTCTGAATCTTTCCTATGGGGAATGTAACAGTGCTTCCATGGAAAGAAAACTAAGTGTCGATCTCTCGGGAAACGGAAGCAGTTCAAACGTAAGTACCGCTACCTTGACCGGTCGAAACAAGAAATACGATATCGAGATAAAAAACGAAGGCATCGATACCCACGGAGACATGAAGAACTATGCCGTGGTGCTTGAAAAGGGAAGACTGATGGTGAATGCCGTAGGCAGGATAGCTAAAGGCGCGAAAAAGTCCACCAGCCATCAGGTATCGAGAGCTCTTTCTTTCGACAAGGGACAGAGCACGACCATATTGCCCCAGCTTCTGATAGACGAGAACGACGTGCAGGCATCCCATGCCATGAGCATAGGCAAGGTGAACGAGAAACAGCTGTACTATCTCATGTCCAGAGGCCTTGACATCAAGGAATGCACGATGCTGATGTCGCTGGGATATCTGCTGCCAATCGTCGATCAGATAGCCGACGAAGAACTGAAAGATACTATGAAGAACGAACTTGAAAGGAAGATCATGGAAGTATGTTCGATGTAAACAGTGTACGCAGAGATTTTCCGATGATCGTGAACAATCCCGATCTGATCTATTTCGACAACGGAGCAACGACATACAAGCCTCAGGCGGTGATCGATGCGATCACGAGTTTTTATCACGACTATACCAGCAACATCGAAAGAGGAGAATATCCGACGGCCATCATGGCCGACAAGGCATACATGAACACCAGGAAAGTCATCGCCAGGATGATAAACTGTCAGGACAGACAGATCTGTTTCATGGGCAACATCACGGCCTGTCTAAACCAGATAGCATACGGTCTTGGAAGAGACCTGCATGAAGGGGATACGGTCCTTATCTCCTATGCCGAGCATGCCTCTAACGTGCTGCCGTGGTTCAGACTGAAAAGAGACAAAGGCATAAACATCAGATATGTGCCTCTGGACATGCAGGGAAATCTTAAGCTTGATGAACTGGAAGAGTGTTTCGATGACAGCGTCAAAGTCATTTCGCTTGCCTATGTGACCAACGTACTTGGTTCGCACCAGCCTATCAGGGAAGTGTGCAAGATAGCCCACAGGCATGATGCTCTGGTAGTAGTCGATGCCGCACAGGCCATCGGACATATCAAGATAGATGTGGAAGATCTGGATGTAGATCTTCTGTGCTTCTCATCGCACAAGATGTGCGGTCCCGACGGCGTAGGTGTTTTATACGGAAAATACGATCTTCTCCAGCAGATGGAACCGATACTGCTCGGCGGAGGCATGAACGCCAGATTCGAGGCTGACGGAACGATCATCCTGAAGGATGCTCCGGAGAGGTTCGAAGCGGGGACTCCTGATATAGAAGGCGTCATCGGACTTGCCGCGGCTGCGGAGTATCTGATGAATATCGGTCTTGACGACATACATGAATATGAGAAAGAACTCAGAAGCTACTTCATAGACAAGATGAAGAAGCTCGACAATGTGGAGATATACAATCCCGACATCGAGGCGGGACCTGTGGCGTTCAATGTGAAGGGCATATTCGCCCAGGATGTGGCAACTTATCTTTCTACAAAGAACATCGCGGTCCGTTCGGGAAACCACTGCGCAAAGATCCTGCACAATCTAATCGGCGTGGATCAGAGCGTCAGGGCTTCGCTGTATTTCTACAACACGAAGGAAGAGATCGACAGATTCGTCGACGAGATCTCGAAGACAACGCTTGAAGCGACGATAGACGTATTCCTGTAGGAGATCATCATATGGCAAACATAAAGGAATTATTCAATGACCAGGCACTGATGAGAGAACTGCTTCTCGATCATTATCAGTATCCGCACAATCATGAGCTTGTTCAGGACGGAACATATCTTTCGAAGCACATGGCTTCCGCCAGCTGCATCGACGACATCACCGTACAGGCGGATATCGAAGACGGCACGATCAGGGATCTGCGTTTCGACGGTGTCGCATGCACGATATCGACCGCTTCGACTTCGATCATGACGGAACTTCTCAAGGGCAAGACCGTCGAAGAAGCGAAGAGGATCATCGGCGAATACATGAAGATGATAAACAACGAGGAATATGATTCTGAAGCGCTTGAGGAGGCCAATGTCTTCCAGAACGTATACAAGCAGGCCAACCGCATAAAATGCGCCACCATAGGCTGGGATGCCGTGAAAGAGATCATCGAAGAGAAGGAGAACAATGGCTGACAGAAGGAAAGAAGACGCGATATACTCCCAGGATGACTACAAGTACGGCTTCCATGACGACGTGGAATCTGTCGTCGATACGGGAAAAGGACTGAACGAGGAAGTAGTCAGGCAGATATCGCAGTACAAGAACGAGCCTGAATGGATGCTGGAATACAGACTGAAGGCTTTTCATACATTCGAATCGATGCCGATGCAGGAATGGGGACCTGATCTCTCGGAGATCGATTTTCAGGATTTCACGTATTACCGGAAGATGTCCAGGGAGACCGAAAAGTCGTGGGACGATGTTCCGGACGAGATAAAGAACACATTTGAGAAGCTGGGTATCCCCGAAGCGGAAAGAAAATTCCTTGCGGGAGTCACTACCCAGTATGAATCCGAAGCTGTCTACCACAACATGCTGGAGGAAGTCAGGGACAAAGGCGTCATTTTCGTCGACATCGATACAGCTTTGAGAGAATATCCCGATATCTTCAGGAAATACTTCGGCACCATCGTTCCCGCCGGCGACAACAAGTTCGCAGCGCTCAACAGCGCGGTATGGTCGGGTGGAAGCTTCATATATGTTCCGAAGAATGTCGAACTCGATAAACCGCTGCAGTCTTACTTCAGGATAAATTCCGAATCGATGGGACAGTTTGAAAGATCGATTATCATCGTTGATGACGGTGCGAAATGTTCCTATGTCGAAGGATGCACCGCTCCGCAGTATACGAAGGATTCCATGCATGCGGCTGTTGTAGAGGTATTCGTCGGAAAAGGCGCTACGTGCCGCTATTCTTCCGTACAGAACTGGTCGGGCAATGTCCTCAACCTCGTCACCAAGCGTGCGAAAGTCGAAGCCCACGGTACCATGGAATGGATCGACGGAAACATCGGCTCTAGGATAACGATGAAATATCCCGCATGCATACTGGCGGGAGAATATGCTCACGGCATGTGCATATCCATAGCAGTCGGATCGAAGAACCAGATCCAGGATTCGGGAGCCAAGATGATCCATCTTGCACCGCACACGTCTTCATCGATAGTATCGAAATCAGTTTCGAGAAACGGCGGAGTTACCAATTTCAGGGACTGGATCCATTTCCTGCCCAATGCCGACTACAGCAAGGCCAAGATAGAATGCGATACGCTGATACTGGACGATCTTTCCTCAAGCGACACCATTCCTAAAAACATCAACGACAATCATCTTTCCGTTATCGAACACGAAGCTAAAGTTTCCAAGATCTCCGAAGACGAGATATATTATCTGATGTCCAGGGGCTTGAGCGAACAGCAGGCGACGGAAATGATAATAATGGGCTTCCTGGAGCCTTTCACC
>JAGACP010000171.1 GCA_017614055.1 Erysipelotrichaceae bacterium
AGACTGTAGGCATTCCTGAATCTATCGTCCGTCTTCTTCACCAGATCGGAATCGGTGAGGACGATCATGCCGTCCCCTGCGCCTTCACTGTAAAGATCGTATGATTTCTGCGACATCGCCAGCAGGAAGTCCGGACTGGTCACTGCCGGATAGCACTCTTCCTCATCGACGATCAGTTCGCTCTTGCAGGCACCGCCCCTGGCTTCGGGACCGTAGGACTTCAGAAGCACGATCTGTTTGTTTTCAATGATGCCGTAATAGTAGGCCATCAGGTCTCCGATAAGCATCAGCCCCTGGCCTCCCGTACCGGAGAAAATCATCTGATAGTTATCCATTGACCGACTCCTTTGCCCTGGCGATGTTCTGTCTGTAGACATCGGTATATTCTATTCTTTCCGAGCTGTTGACGAATTCGCCCCAGACGACCTTTCCTTCAAGGTCTTCCCTGCTCATCGTCTCAGCCTGTTTCACGCTGACGAGTCTGTCCTTCCATCCCAGCATCATCTGTCCGGCATCTCCTCTTCTGTTGAGTCTTCCGAAAAGACTAGGACAGTCGCTTGCGCAGTCGACGAAAGAAAGGCCGTGATGCATGATGGCTTTCTTTATCATTTCCTTCATCTGCACAGGAAGATAGGTAGCGGCTCTTGCGACATACGTGGCTCCCGCACTTGCGGTAAGTTCGCACAGATCGAAAGGAGGCTCATAGCTTCCGTAGACACTGGTCTTGGTCTGCGAACCAAGAGGCGTGGTCGGAGAGAACTGACCTCCGGTCATGCCGTAGTTGGAGTTGTTCATGCAGATGACGGTGAGATCGATGTTCCTCCTGCAGGCATGGATCAGATGATTGCCGCCGATGCTGGCGCAGTCTCCGTCACCCGTCAGGACGATAACCTTCAGATCGGGATCGGACATCTTGATGCCCGTCGCAAAAGCGATGGCTCTTCCGTGGTTGGTATGCATGCAGTCGAAATTCAGATAGTTGACCGCTCTTGATGAACATCCTATACCTGAAACAAAGACCGTCCTGTCCTGATCAAGTCCCAGTTCATCGACGGCTCTGATGATGGACTGCAGGACTATTCCGTTTCCGCATCCCGGACACCACATGGTAGGCATCGCAGAGTCTACCAGATATTTTTCGTACAGATTATCCTTCATACTTGTTTGCCTCGATTATCGTATTCAGTATGTCGACATCCCTGATCTGATTGCCGTCGTAGAGATTCTTCACATACAGCTTCTGGCTGCGGTCGATGTCCTCTATCGCCACCTGGTTCAGCTGGCCGTTGTTCATCTCGGCAGTCACCACCGCCTTGGCATGGAGATTGATCCTGGAGAAATCCTTGTGAGGGAAAGGCCACATCGTTATCGGTCTGAACAGACCCGCCTTTATCCCCATGGCCCTGGCCTGTCTTACCGCGCTTTTGGCGCTTCTCGACGTGATGCCTATGCTCACGACCAGGACATCCGCATCGTCGCAGCAGTATGCTTCGTATTTCTTAATGTCTTCATCATAGTTGTCGTCTATCTTGTCGAACAGATGATGGATCAGTATCTGCAGACCCGTCGTGTTCTGGTTGCTGACAGGGAAACCTGTCTCGTCATGGGTGAGACCTGAAAGATGTATCCTGTAGCCCTGGCCGAAACTGCCAAGAGGCTGTACTTTGCTGTCGTCATAATGGAAAGGCAGGTAGTTCTCCCTGCTTTCCGGCTTTGCCCTGTCGATTATTTCCAGTTCCTCCGGATCGGGAACAAGTATCTTCTCGGACATGTGCGCGAGCACGGCATCATAGATCATGATGACCGGCTGACGGTATTTCTCGGCCAGATTGAAGGCGCGTATCGTCTCATGATATATCTCTTCGACAGAATTCGGAGCCAGGACGAGGCTGCGGAAATCACCGTGCGTGCCCCACTTCGTCTGCATGATGTCGGCCTGGGCAGGAAGCGTGGCTGAACCGCCGCTTGGTCCCTTTCTCATGACATCGACGATGACGCAAGGTATCTCGTTCATGTGGGCATAGCCCAGATTCTCCTGCATCAGAGAGAAGCCCGGACCGCTGGTGGCGGTCATCGCCTTCTTGCCGGTGACGCTGGCGCCGATGACGGCACCCATGGAAGCAAGTTCGTCTTCCATCTGCATGAACACGCCGTCGACCTGCGGCAGCAGTTCGCTGCACAGTTCAGCTATCTCGGTGGCGGGAGTTATCGGATAACCCGCAAAGAACCTCATCCCCGAGGCTATGGCTGCCCTTGCGCAGGCTTCGTTTCCCGTCATTATCTGATAGCTAGACATCTTCTTCTCCTATCCTGATCGCGAAATCCGGACAGTGATACTCGCACTGCCTGCAGCCTATGCAGCTTTCATTGTCCGCGACCTCAACGGTCTCTTCGTTCAACTTCAAAACATTCCTGGGACACAGAGCGACGCATATGCCGCAGCCTTTGCACCAGGAAGTATTTATGATGATATCCTTCATTGTCTTCTCCATATGTCTCTATAGTTAATTATACAGACAATTCAACGTGTTGTAGAGACCAATTCTTGCGCATGAACATCAAATGAAAACTCCTGCATATGCAAGAGCTTTCTTCATATTAAGGAGATTCCGGATCTTTTCTGTGTCAGTCTTTGTTTCCGGCCGCATATCCTTCATATGTGGCCTCCATGATTATCCTTGGCGCATTGACGTCACCGACGGTATCCGTATATGGCGTGATGCCGTAGAAAGTGAATGCTTCGTCCTTCTTCGGCCTTATGCCCGTGGCGGTTATGACCGTATCCGCTTCGACGGTGAATGCCTCTCCATCCTTTTCGACTTCAACGCCCGTATCGCTGATCTTCATGCACTTGGTGCCGGTCAGGACATGGAGCCTGTCGGTGATATGCCTGAGTTCCTGGTTGATCGCGACCTTGTACAGCATGTTGGCGGTAGAAGCGATGTCATCGGTCATTTCGATGACGGTGACGTCCTTGCCTTCCTCTTTCGCAAGGCCAAGGGCAACTTCGATGCCTACGACGCCTCCGCCGATGACGGCTACCTTGCCGCCTATCAGTTCAGGTCTCTCTATTGCAGTAAGACAGTCGAGCACGTTCTTTCCGTCGACGCCTTCGATCCTCGGAGTGATCAGTTCACCGCCGATGGCGACGATGACTCTGTCAGGCTTGAGGTTTTCGACGAGCTCCTTGTCAGCCTTCGTGTTCAGCATGACCTTGACGTTCGATTTCTTCAGCTGCGTCTTGAGATAGTCAAGATACCTCTTGATCTCCGTCTTGTAGTGTTCCTTGGATATATATCTCAGCAGTCCGCCTACTTCGTTCTCTTTTTCGATAAGCGTGACATTGTGGCCTACCTGGTCGGCGGTGATGGCCGCCTTTAGACCTGCAGGACCTGCACCGATGACGACGACGTTCTTCGGTGAATCTGTATGCATCAGATCCTGAGGGACCGGACGGAAGATCGTCGGGTTGACCGAACAGCCGATGTTGGATCTGTTGGTCGAGATATGGTAGCAGTAGTTGCATCTCAGACACGGCACGATGTCCTCGACTCTGTCTTCGATCACCTTGTTTGGAAGTTCGGGATCCGCAAGCAGTTCCCTGCCCATGGCGACCAGATCGACCTTGCCTTCCGCCAGGATCTGTTCTGCCTGATCAACGGTCTGGATCGCACCTACCGCATAGACCAGAGCCTTCTTGCAGTGCTTCTTCAGTTCAGCCGCATAGTCGACATTGATCATCGGCGGCAGCAGGTTGGTCGAAGCCATCCATACGTTGCCGTCCCTGTCCATGTCGTGACCGCACGACAGCTGTATCGCATCGACATACTCTTCCGCCATCTTGCAGAACTCGATGACATCATTAAATTCTATCGTATCGTCGTATTCCAGACGGTCATTGTCGTTTACGCGCATGTCGATCGGGAATGCCGGACCTACCGCTTCCCTTACGGCCTTGAGTATCCTGAGCGGGAATCTCGCCCTGTTCTCGATGCTTCCGCCGTATTCATCCGTACGCTTGTTGTAGTGAGGGGAAAGGAAGCTCGATGCCAGCCAGCCGTGCGCGAAGTGCATGAACAGTCCGTCGTAACCGAAGTCCTTGGCTTCTTTGGCGGTCCTTGCGTAGGCGTCGCAGATCACCTGCATCTCTTCCTCGTCGAGAGCCTTGATCACCCTGTGTTCCTTCTCGAGATAAGTATCCGAAGGACCCCAGGCGAAATCTCCCTCAGGTACGTCGCAGAACATGCCCGCATGGAACATCTGCGCAAAAGCCTTCGATCCGTAGTAATGGATCTGGTTGATATATGCCTTCTGTTTTTCCCTTTCGTACTTTGCGAAAGGATATACCGATTCCTTTTTCCAGAAACTCTTGTCGCAGTCTACCGCGATGCTTCCGATCATGACCACGGCCGCGCCTCCCTTGGCCCTGAGGTCAGGATCTCTGGTCGGGGTGGCGATGATCCTGTTCTTCAGAAGCAGGGAATTCATCTTTACCGGCGACAATAAATGACTGTACTTTCTGTTGATCTCCATTTATGCTCCCTCCTTGATTATCTGATAGACGTTCATACCGAAGCTGATAAGCGTCGCTATCAGGATGAGTGTCCTCTTCACCTTGTTTTCATCGTTCCTGAAAAGGAAAAGCGCGATGAAGCCCACGAGCGGATAACACAGACTCATGAACGTCAGCATTATCGTCGAAAAGATCTCGTAGGCCTTCTTTCTTTTAATCAGCTGTTCCTGCGTCAAAGGTTTCTTTTCTTTCTTTGCCATATGGTCTCCTAAACTATCTTCGTGATCCAGTCACGTTTCTTTATGTGATAAAGCCCCCAGAGAGCCTTCAGTATGTAGTCTGTCCTGATGATGATATAGATCAGGTATTCAGGCCATCTGAATATGAAAGCGGCAACGTAGCCAAGCGGCAGACCGAAGCCGAAAGTCGAAAGCAGTTCCACGAACATGTACTGTCTGGTCATGCCTCCGGCACGCGGCACGCCTTTGCCGACGATCTGCTGCATCGTCATCCAGAAGACGACAAACGAAGCGGAATATGCCATCTGCCTGGCCGTCAGCGCCACGGCATCCGATACCTTGTACAGAGGTATCAGGACAGGCGCAACGACCTGAATCAGTGCGGCAGCAATGAATCCCTGGATGACTGCGAACGTCACCAGCATGTCCCCTTCGTCATAGGCCTGTTCAAGATCTCCCTCGCCGATGGAGTTGCCTATGGAGATGCTTGCGGCAGTCGCAAGACCCATGGACGCAAACGCCGCTATCTGCCAGGTCATGTGCACGATCGAATTGGCGGCGATATATGTATCCGATACTCTTCCCGTGATCATCGTCTGGACGGTCGAATTAAGCATCATCAGCGAATCCGAAAGCATTATCGGCATTCCATGGACGATGAGCGACTTCCATAACGGACGGTCAGGCTGTCTGAAGACATCGGAGAAACTCATTTCGAGTTTCCTGTCGAAGAAATATACATATATCACCGTTATCATCAGACCGATGTATCTTGAGATGACGGTGGCTATGCCCGCCCCTTCAAGTCCCATTGCCCTGAAACCGAAGTTGCCGAAGATCAGGACATAATTCAGTGCGGCGTTGATGATACTGTTGACGGTCTCGATGATGAAACCGAATTTCGCGGATCCTGTCGTGCGCAGGATGTTGGTATAAGTGCTGGTAAGGGCATAAGGCAGGAACGAATAAGAAAGGATCCTCAGATAACTGCTTCCCGGTCCGATCAGATAATCCTTGTCCGTATAGACTCTGATGATCAGCTGCGGACAAATCTGGGAAACGGCGAAGAACGCAAAAGAGACAACGGCCGAAGCCAGCAGGCATCCCGATATCGTCCTCTTGATCAGATCCTTGTTTCCCGCGCCCCAGGCCTGGGCGGCGATGATGACTCCTGCCGAGACTATCCCGCCGCTTGCGCAGCTGAACAGCAGATTGAACGACCCCACCAGAGAGCATGCGGATACCGGTATGTCTCCAAGCTGACCGACCATCAGGTTGTCGATGAGGTTTACCAGTATCTCGACTATGCGCTGCAGCACTATGGGAAAAGCAAGGACCATTACGCCCTTGAGATAACTTATAAGTCTTTTTGATGATCCCTGCTTTTCCATTGTTGTCTAGATATTTGCTGCCATGAAGTAAGCGTCATTGGTAGCTTCCATGACCGAAGCCACCTTGTAGCAGTCACCGACATATGCGGTGTCATATTTCGAACTGAACAGATCGAACACTTCGTCCGTCCTCGGTCTCATGCCTACGCAGTAAAGTACGTTGTCCGCTTCGATGAAGCTTTCCTTTCCTTCCTGTTCGACAAGGACGCCGTTCTCTTTTATTTCCTTGACCATGCAGTTGAGCATTGATTTAGGAGGATTGTCGGCATCCTTGATGGCGTTGTACAGACCGTTCCTGTAGAGCCAGTTGCCGTTCTTGGCAAGAGCTTCCTGGGCATCGACGATGGTGACGTCTCCGCCTCTGTTGGCAAGTTCCAGACCAAGTTCGGAACCTATCGAACCTCCGCCGATGACCACGGTCTTTCCCTTAACGTCATCGATGTGGTCGTAGACATCGACAGCCAGTGTCGCATGTTCGATGCCTTTGATGTTCGGCTTTATGAAATCGGCACCGATGGCGATGATGACTTTGTCAGGATCAAGGCTTTCAAGCAGCTTCATGTCTGCGGCAGTATTGAGCCTGACATCGATATCGCTTCTCTCGATATGCTTTATCAGATAGTCGCGGTACTTCTTAAGATCTTGCTTATAGTCGCCATAGTCGGCATACTTCAGGTTTCCTCCGAGCTTTCCTTCTTTTTCGACCAGCGTTACTCTATGTCCCGCCTCATCCGCGGTAAGCGCCGCCTTCATGCCTGCAGGACCTCCGCCGATAATGACCACTTTCTTCGGATCACCGGTCTTCTCAAGCTTCAAAGGAACTCTGTTCTCCCTTCGGAATCTCGGATTCACGGAACA
>JAGACP010000172.1 GCA_017614055.1 Erysipelotrichaceae bacterium
ATCGGATCGTCGTGAGTGGTGACATGAGTCGATTCTCCGCATCCGCCCTGGTCGACGGCGACATCGACGAATACTGCTCCCGGTCTCATCTTCTTCAGATATGATCTCTTGAACAGTTTGGGTGCCGATTTGCCCGGGATGAGGACTGCGCCTATGACGAGGTCTGCATCTGTTACGGATCTTTCGATGTTCTGATCGGAAGAGACCAGAGTCTGTATCCTTGAACCGTAAATGTGGTCGAGATATTCAAGTCTCTTGAGATTGATGTCCAGGATCGTAACGTTGGCGCCCATGCCTACGGCTATGCGGCAGGCGTTCTCGCCGACCGTACCTGCTCCGAGTATGACGACATTGGCCTTGTCTGTTCCCGGAACTCCGGACAGCAGTACGCCTTCGCCTCCGAATTTCTTTTCGAGATACTTGGCGCCTTCCTGGATGGAAAGTCTTCCGGCGATCTGCGACATCGGCACGAGCAGAGGGATGGATCCGTCTTTCTCGATCAGCGTCTCGTACGCCACGCCTGTTATCTTTCCTTCAAGCAGCGCATCGGTCTGAGGCTTGTCTGCGGCAAGATGCAGATAGGTGTAGAGGATGAGGCCTTCCTTGAAATATTCGTATTCTTCTTCGAGAGGCTCCTTGACCTTGACCATCATGTCGACGGTCTGCCATACTTCCTTTGCGTCTTCCAGAAGATGCGCACCTGCTTCTTCATACTGGCTGTCAGGGAATCCTGAACCCAGACCTGCGCCTTTCTGGACATATACCTCATGACCGGCATCCACATATGCTTTCACGTTGTCAGGAGTAAGACCTACGCGGTATTCCTGATTCTTGATCTCTTTTACTGTTCCGACTTTCATTTATCGCTCCTTCGCTATTTGTTGTGTTTATTCATACCGGCTGTGACGACATGGTTGAGAAGCACGGAGGTGGTTATGGATCCTATGCCTCCCGGTACGGGAGTGATCTTGTCCACGACCGGTTCCACTTCTTCAAACAGTACGTCACCGCACAGTTTCTGTTTGTCTTCGTTCCACGATATGCCTACATCGATGACAGTCTGGGAAGGACTGACATAGTCCGCGTTTATCGATTCCATCTGTCCCGAAGCGCAGACGAGGATATCGGCTTTCCTGCATATTTCAGTAATATTTACCGTCCTCGTATGGCAGATCGTGACCGTCGCGTTCCTGTTGAGCAGAAGCATCGATACAGGTTTTCCGATGACCAGCGATCTTCCTATGACGACGACATTCTTTCCCGTTATTTCAATGCCGTAGTAGTCAAGCGTTTCGATGACCGCCTGGGCGGTGCACGGCACGAATCCTTTCTGCTTCTTGATGAAGATTGAGCCGAGCGATTCATCCTTGCATCCGTCGACGTCTTTGCCGATGTCTATGGCATTCCTCAGTTCGTCGTCGCTGAACTGCTTCGGCAGGGGCCTGAAGACCAGGATGCCGTCTACCTCTTCGTCGGTATTCGCTTCGGCAAGTTTCTCATAGAAAACACCTGGTTCGACATCTTCGTCGAATAGATACTTCCTGATCTCTACACCGACTTTCTCGCTCTTTCGGGAGATGCCGTTTTCATAGGAAATGTCGGAATCTTTGTTTCCGACCCTGAATATGGCAAGGACAGGGGAAAGACCGTTTTCCTTTATGAGGGAAACGCTTCTTTCGTCGATGGCGTCAGCGACGTTCTTTCCTTTCAGTATCTCAGCCATTGGTCAGCCTCTTGCAGATATCGTCATATACGTTAAGAGCCTTTACCGAATACTCGTCAAGCAGTTCCACAGCCTGTCTGTTGAGATCTTCGGCATAGTCTCTGTCTTTCATCAGTTCCGTGTTTACCAGGATGTTGACATAGGCTCCGTAAAGGCAACCGTGCGCCAGCATGACTGAGGTTGCCGCATCGGACACGGATATTTTCGAACCGATGACCGCCAGTCTTTCGTCGAGATCGATGATCCTCGTGCAGTATTTCAGTATCAGCAGCGGAGAATCGGCAGCATCTCTCAGGCACTTCTCCATCTTCTCCTCATATCCTTCGCTGTCTTTCGGAAGGGAATATACTTCCGCCAGCGGTCTGAACGCCTCGGCATCCTTTTCTATGCAGTCCAGAAGATTGCTGCGGAGGATCTCGGCTTCTTTCCTGATGTCATCAAGTTCTTCGGTGAATTCAAGATACTTCTTCTTGCCGATGGTGAGGTTAGTGACCATCTGGGCAAGGGCAGAGGAAAGGGAAGCGACCATGGCGGTCGCGCCTCCTCCTCCAGGGACCGGTTCCTTGCTGGAAACGTCCATGGTGAACTGTTCAAGCGTTTTGTCTTTCATTTAGAACAACCCCGTGATGTTGCCGTTCTCGTCAACATCTATCTTTTCCGCAGCCGGTACTTTAGGAAGTCCCGGCATCGTCATGATGTCTCCGGTCAGAGCCACGATGAAGCCTGCTCCGGCAGATACTTTGATGTTTCTGATCGTTATGTTGAAATCTTTCGGTGCTCCCAGCTTCGTCTGATCGTCAGAGAAGGAATACTGGGTCTTGGCCATGCAGATAGGCAGATTGCCGAAACCTAGTTCTTCCAGCTGCTGGATCTGCTTAGGAACGTTGCCCGGCAGATGGATACCGTCGGCATGATAGATCTTTCTGGCGATGGTTTCCAGCTTTTCTTTGATCGGCAGATCAAGGTCATATGCGTAGCTGAAATCGTTAGGCTGTTCGCAGAGTCTTACGACTTCTTCCGCCAGGGCGATTCCGCCTTCGCCGCCTTTGGCCCAGACTTCACTTAATGCGACATTGACGCCAAGCTCCTTGCATCTGTCTTCTATGAGTTTCAGTTCGGCTTCGGTGTCGTCAGGGAATCTGTTGATGGCTACGACACACGGAAGATGGAACACGTTCTTGATGTTGGAGACGTGCTGGAGCAGGTTAGGAAGACCTTTCTCCAGAGCTTCGAGATCTTCGTCGTTGAGTTTGTCCTTGGCTACGCCTCCGTGATGTTTCAGAGCTCTCACGGTAGCGACGATGACCACGGCGTCAGGCTTGAGTCCCGCCATCCTGCATTTGATGTCGAGGAACTTTTCGGCACCCAGATCGGCACCGAATCCTGCTTCCGTCACGGCATAGTCGCCGAGTTTCAGGGCCATCCTTGTGGCCGTTACGGAGTTGCATCCGTGGGCTATATTGGCAAACGGTCCGCCATGGATGAAGGCAGGCGTGCCTTCAAGCGTCTGTACAAGGTTAGGCTTGAGGGCATCTTTCAGCAGTGCCGCCATGGCGCCCTGAGCCTTGAGCTGTCCGGCCGTCACCGGTTCATTGTCATATGTATATGCAACGACTATCTTTGAAAGTCTTTCCTTGAGATCCATGATGTCTGCGGACAGACAAAGTACAGCCATGACTTCGGAAGCTACGGTGATGTCGAATCCGTCCTGTCTCGGTGTTCCGTCGGTCCTGTTTCCCAGTCCGTCGACGATGTTTCTCAGCTGCCTGTCGTTCATGTCGACGGCTCTTCTCCAGGTGATGCGTCTTGGATCGATATTCAGGGCATTGCCCTGCTGGATATGGTTGTCCAGCATCGCTGCCAGAAGGTTGTTGGCAGCGCCGATCGCGTGGAAGTCACCCGTGAAGTGCAGGTTGATGTCTTCCATAGGGACTACCTGGGCATATCCGCCTCCGGCTGCTCCGCCCTTGATGCCGAAAACAGGTCCAAGGGAAGGCTCTCTCAAGGCAACGACGGATTTCTTTCCGATCTTCCTCAGACCGTCGGAGAGACCGACAGTGGTGGTCGTCTTTCCTTCGCCGGCAGGGGTAGGCGTTATCGCCGTCACAAGCACAAGCTTGCCGTCTTTTTTATCTTTGAGATCGTTGAGAAGCCTGTAGTCTATCTTGGCTTTGTAGTTGCCGTAGAGTTCCAGATAATCTTCCGGAATATCCAGTTTTTTCGCGATCTCGGTGATCTTTTCCTTTTCGCATTTCTGGGCGATTTCGATGTCAGTAAGCATATTATATTCCTCGTCTTTTCTACTTTTAGTTTACTATAAAAAAACACGATATATTTCCATAATCGTGCTGTTGAAAAACGGTGTTTCGATACGGTTGTTATCTGCCGGTCTGCTTCTTGAGATACGACAGCAGTCTGGGCATCACGCCGCTGTATATCAGAGCCAGGATGATGCCGACGGCGATCTTGACGGCGATGTTTCCGAAGACCAGTGCAGGGGAGTAGTATCCGTACATCTTTGAATCTACATAGAGGGCCAGGATGTTCAAAGCGGTCACCGTGACAGCGCTCAATGAAGATATCAGCATGATCTTCTTGAAATCAAGATCGAAAGAGAACGTCCTGGCAAGAAGACCTGTCAACAGGCCGCTGACAGCGTGCGGAAGTATCCAGAGAGGTGTCGTGGCGGTGATGCCGTATCCCGAAAAGAACAGCTGGTAGATGAATGAGCCGAGTGTTCCGGTTATAAGTCCGTCCACAGGACCCAGAAGCATGCCTGCGACAAGTATCGGGAATGCCTCGAAGGTGAATTTAAAATTGGCCACCTTGACGGGGGTCATGATGCTCAGGACGACATATATCGCCGTCAGCATGGCTATGGTGGTCAGTCTTCTTGTGTTCATGTTTTATCAGTATTCAAGTTTCGGACCTTTGATGCAGTACTTGTAGATCCAGTCCTTGATGTCGTAGTCTTTGTTGTCTTTGTATTCTTTCAGTTTGTCTCTGAAGACGTCTTTATTGTTCGGAGTGACGGTGATGAAGCCGCAGCCGGTATCGACCATCAGCTTGTTGGCGAAAAGAAGCGATGCCCTGACGTCTCCGTCGCTGAAAAGTCTCTTTTCGAGTATGTAGAGCATGACATCGATGGCGATCTCCAGATTCGCCTTTGCAGGTTGGTTGATCATCTGGCTGAGTTCCTCGATCTGCTGCTCCGTGAGTTCAGATTTAACGCCTGTGTCGAGTCCTTCCATCAGCATCTCGTGCAGTTTCAGAAGACACTTGTAGTCGTTCTCCACTTCGGGATGGTCCAGGATGAATTCATATGCTTTCAGGAAATTCGCTTTTGCCGTCTCTCTGTCGGGATCATCGTCCGCATATCTGGACAGAATCAGATTGTTTTCGACGAAAGTGTCAAGATTGTCTCTGATGTACTTGACGTTCTGGTTTCGACTCAACGTATATTTGTTAATCATAACAATATTATAAACTACTTTTGTATAATATTGTTATGAGTTCAATATTCGACAGATTCGAGCTTTCAAGCATAAAAAGGATGCTGAAAAACGCCAAAGCCGTGCATGATCGTTCGCACAAGCCTACGCTTTTCATCCTTTTCGACATGGCCGGATGCATACTGAAGGATCATGTGGGATATATGGAATACAACCTGTTCGATTTCGTAAACAGGACGAAAGAACAGCGCGAAACGTATGTGAATTTCGACTATTCGCAGAATCTGTTCAAAACATTGAACGACACTGCCTATACCGGCATATTCAACGACAAGCTTTCCTTCAACAGACTGTTCAAGGATTATCTGGGCAGGGATTTCCTGGATGTAGGAAACAGCACCTATGAGGATTTCGAGAAGTTCTGCAGGGGAAAGAAAAAGATATTCGCCAAGCCTGCCGATTCCTGCTCGGGCAAGGGCATATACCGAAATTTCGACGTGGATGGATCAGCCGATCTTCACGAGCTGTATGACTATCTGAAAGAGCACAGCCTCTTCGTCGAGGACAGCATCGTCCAGAATGAAAAGATGAGCCTGCTGAACCCGGGTTCGATAAATACCGTCAGGATCACCACGCTTCTTCACAACGATGAGGCGCACATGATGTATGCGATCCTGAGGATCGGCCTTGCGGGGATGTCGGTAGACAATGTCGGTTCGGGAGGCATCTATACGCTTCTTTCAAAAGACGGAGAGATCATAAATCCGTGCTGGTCGGACAAGACCATCAGCACATACACGAAGCATCCTGATTCAGGCATGGAACTGATCGGTTTCAAGGTTCCTTATTTCGATGAAGCGGTTTCTCTGTGCAAGAAAGCGGCACTGGTCGAAAAACACGTCAGGTATGTCGGCTGGGACATAGCGATAACCGACAAAGGTCCGACGATCGTCGAAGGTAATCCTCTGCCGGGCTACGACATGCCGCAGAATCATTTCGTCAGCGGTTCGGTCACGGGACTGAAGCCTGAATTCGAGAAGATATTGAACAGTTGATAATATGAACATATTTGAGAAGATCGAAAACTGGCTCACTGAAGATCCAGATGTTGACGGGATCGAACAGGAAGACCACGACTATCGCAAGAACAAGTCCGAGTGCAGCTACAGTATTCTTGTAGAGAAACCCGGGCATTTTACCGATGGCCAGAGGCTGGCGGACAAACTGAAGTTCGGCCACGTGCTGATCATTGACGTATCCGATCTTGGCGACAGGGACTGCCAGAGACTGACGGACTTTCTAAACGGCGTGGTCATGGCCCGCAACGGCATGATCACGAAGATAAGCGGCACGATGTTCGTGTGCAGTCCGGAATCGGTAAAGATAGTGATGGAGAGATAAAGATGTACGGAGCGATAATAGGCGACATAGTCGGTTCCAGGTTCGAATGGGACAACATAAAGTCCAAGGAATTCGAATTCTTCGACAGAGACTGTTTCTTCACCGATGATTCTGTGATGACGATAGCGGTAGCCAAGGCTCTTCATGAATCGAAGAAGAACGGCTATGAGGATCTGGATGAGCAGCTTGACCGCTGGATGCATGAGATAGGGAAGAGATATCCCCACTGCGGATACGGAGGACGTTTCTACAGCTGGATGATGAAAGACGAGCATGAACCGTACAATTCTTTCGGCAACGGTTCGGCCATGAGGGTATCCGAATGCGGAACGATCGCAGAATCTCTTGAAGAAGCGCTGCAGCTGGCCGAAAGAAGCGCAGCAGTAACGCACGATCATCCGGAGGGAATAAAAGGAGCGCAGGCGACAGCCGCATGCATCTTCCTTGCGAAAGAAGGGAAAGACATGGATGAGATCAGAAAGTATGCGGAAGACAATTTCTACAGACTTGATTTCACCATTGACGAGATAAGACCGACGTATTCTTTCAACGAGACATGCCAGGGTACAGTACCTCAGGCCATAGAGTGTTTCCTGGAATCGGGATCATATGCAGATGCGATCAGGAACGCGATATCCATAGGCGGAGATTCCGATACGCTGGCGGCGATAACCGGAGGCATGGCCGAGGCTTACTACGGTCTTGAGGATGAGATGATCGAAACGGCAAACATGTATCTTGATGATTATCTGAAAAGCGTCATCAGGAGTCTTTGATATAAAAGCAGCAAAGGAGTATCTGAATGGCTATAAACAAGAACATTTTCCTGCATGAATCGGACAAGGCCGCGCTCGATGCGCTGCAGTCCATTCCGGGCTTCACCCGTCTGATGAAGTCCTATATGAAGTCGTGGAACGAAAGGATCTTCTACATCCAGAACATGTCCAGTTTCGTCCACATCAACGACAAGCAGCTGAAGAAGTATCATGACATGCTTCCGCCGATCTGCCAGAAGCTGGGGATCGACGTTCCGGAACTATTCCTTCAGCTGAATCCTTATCCCAATTCATATACCAGCGGCGACAGCAGGCCTTTCATCGTGATGACCTCGGGTCTTATCGAAACTCTTCCGGAGAGGCTCATCCCGACCGTTCTGGCGCATGAATGCGGGCATATCGCATGTCACCATGTCCTGTACAGGACGATGGGCCAGATGATCCTCAACGGCGCGATCTTCACACTTCTGGGACAGGGAGTGAGCGCACTGATAACCTATCCGATAAGAGCGGCATTCTATTACTGGATGAGATGCAGCGAGTTCTCTGCCGACAGGGCAGCGATACTGTGCGACGGCGATGCCGGAAACATGATGGAAGTCTGCGCACGTCTGGCAGGCTTCGGAAAAGGCATCGGGGAAGATATCAATATGGAAGCGTTCATGGAACAGGCCGAGGCCTATGACCAGCTCATCAAGAGCAATGCCATGAACAAGACCTTGGAGTTCATGAACTTCGGATACAGCACCCATCCGCTCAATGCCATCAGGGCATTCGAGGCGGACAAGTGGACGAAGTCCGACGCCTTCATCAAGTCGAAGCATTATTTCGATGCCTATCAGACCGCCGACAAGCCGAAGGAATTCCCGTTGGGATTCAACGAGAAACATTTCACGGGAAGGGACTATCAGGAAGTCGAGAAGGAACTGGAGGATCTCGGTTTCAACGTCGATCTTGTAAGACAGCCGGAGAAGAACATCCTTCTCAAGGAAAACGGCGTCATCGGAGTATCCATCAACGGTTCAAACAAGTATAAAGACGGAGACTGGGTATCGGTCGATTCAAGAGTGGAAGTAAGATACTACAAGCCTCTGAGC
>JAGACP010000173.1 GCA_017614055.1 Erysipelotrichaceae bacterium
CGTCAACCATAAAGTGCTCGACAGAGCCCTTGAACTGATGAAGGAAAAGGGACTCGAGACGGAGAACGTCGATTATTACTGCGGCTACGGACAGACGGGAAAGGGCGATTCTCTTGTGGGTATCGTTGCGCATCTGGATGTCGTACCGGCAGGCCAGGGCTGGAGCCATGATCCGTTCGACATGATCGAGAAGGACGGATACCTCTACGGCAGAGGCGTGTCCGACGACAAAGGCGCGGCCGTTGCCAGCATGTATGCCCTGAAGTATCTGATAGACGAGGGATATGATTTCAGGAAGAAGGTCCGTCTCATTCTCGGATGCGACGAGGAGACCGGCTCGAGATGCATACAGCACTATGTAGAGAAGTACGGCCACATCGACTGCGGCTTCACGCCTGACGGAAACTTCCCGGGCATCTATGCGGAGAAGGGCATGTTCGAAGCGGTGCTCGTGGGACACAATTCGAAGATCAGAAGCATCGAAGGCGGCGACGCCAGCAACGTCGTAAACAAGAAGATCACCGTCGTTGTCGACAACGATTCATTCGACGAGGAAAAGTTCAAGGCATTCCTCGATGAAAGGAACATAAAATACAATATCGAGAAGACCGATGTCACGAAGATCGAAGTCTTCGGCGTGGCTGCCCATGCTAGCATGCCTGAACTGGGCGTCAATGCTTTGTCGCATGCGCTGGAAGCGCTGTATCACGCAGACTTCAGCGACACGTTCACC
Organism: Erysipelotrichaceae bacterium; assembly: GCA_017614055.1. Lineage (GTDB taxonomy): Bacteria > Bacillota_I > Bacilli_A > Erysipelotrichales > Erysipelotrichaceae > Colivicinus. The sequence goes on from JAGACP010000173.1 coordinate 734, forward strand.
GACTGGTTCCACAGGAACTTCGCGCTGACCGTGCACGGGGAGATACTCGGTTTTGAAACCATAAAGGACGACATCTCCGATACGACGATCAACTTCGGCGTGGCGCATATGGACGGAAGCGACATAAACATCACTCTCGACATGCGTTTCCCTGTCAAGACGACAAGCGAAAAGGTATGTGAGCTGATGAAGATCGACGACGAAAACAATGAAGTGGTCGTCGAAGAGACCATCGAGCCTCTGTATTTCGACATCGATTCGCCGATGATCAAGGCTCTCAAGAAAGCCTACGAGGACGTTACGGGAGACAAGGATACGCAGATGGAAGCCATCGGAGGCGGAACATATGCCAAGTCCATCCACAACTGCATAGCCTTCGGCTGCGAGTTCATCGGTGAAGACAACCACATCCACGATGTCGACGAGCGTCTGAACATCGAAGCGTTCAAGTCCCAGGTGGAGCTCTATGTGGAGGCCATCAGGAACCTGAATGAGATATAATCAAACTGTATGAAAAACAAGAAACTGGCACTCATCTACGACTTCGACAAGACCCTGTCGCCCAGGGACATGCAGGAGTTCCATTACCTGAAGACTCTCGGGTATGACAACCCCGCTGATTTCTGGAAGGAATGCGACAGTTTTGCGCATGAGCACAACTGCGACGGCATCCTGTCGTACATGTATCTGATGGTCATGAAGTCCGACAATCTCACCAGGAAGCAACTGCTCGATGAAGGCAAGTATATCAGACTGTACAAGGGCGTAAGTACCTGGTTCAGAAGGATCAACGAATACGGCAAGAAACATCACATCGATGTGGAGCACTATGTCATATCATCCGGACTGACGGACATCATCATGGGTACCAGCATCGCTCCGGAATTCAAGAAAGTCTATGCGTGCACCTATGCGTACGACAAGGACGGAAAGGTGCTATGGCCTTCAAGAGTAGTCAACTATACCATGAAGACCCAGTATCTGTTCAGGATAAACAAGGGCGTCCTCACGGAGACCAACGACGAGGACCTCAACAGTTCGACGCCTGAATCGCAGAAATACATCCCTCTCGAGAACATGATCTATTTCGGAGACGGAAGTACCGATGTCCCGAGCATGAAGGTCGTGCAGCAGAACGGCGGGACTACCATCGCGGTATTCGGCGACGATTCCAAGAGATCGAAAGCCGAGACCCTGTACAAGGACAGAAGAGCCACCTACGCCGTGAAGGCCGATTATTCGAAGGGAAGCAGGATAGAGAAGATAGTCCAGGGGATAATAGTTTCCCTTGAAGCCAGAAACAGACTTGAAGAATATAAATAATGATCGATTATACCGTTGAAGATTTCAGGATAGACCAGCTGGGCAGTTTTTATGGGAAAGATAAAACGGTTTTTAGAGTATTCGCGCCTGAGCACGATACTCTTTTTTTGATACTGAACGGTCAGAGATTCAATATGCATAAGGATCACTGTACTTTCGAAACGGAAGTACAGGGAGATCTTGAATGCGGAAGATATCATTACGAGACAGGAAGCGGCGTGACTTTCAAAGATCCTTTCGCCTATCTTTCGATTGACGGAGAATCCATCATCCTTGACAAAGACAAGTTCATGAAAGACAAGGTCGTTCCTGAACCGTTCAACGACATCGTCATATACGAGACGAGCGTCAGGGATTTCTCGAGTAGCGATTCGCTGCCGACCGAGAACCACAGGAAGTTCCTTGCGCTGGGCGAAGGCGGACTGAGGAAGTACGACTATTTCATGCTGGGACTGGATTATCTGGACAATATCGGGATAACCCATCTGCAGCTTTTGCCGGTGCTGGATTTCGACGACGATAAAACGGAATACAACTGGGGATACAATCCCGTGGCTTTCAATCATGTCAAGAAGGCGTATGTGAAAGATACCGACGATCCTTACGCCTATGTGAATGAGTTCAGATATGCCGTGAACAGGCTTCACGAAAGAAACATCCGTGTGGTCATGGATGTCGTGTTCAACCATGTATATGACGTTAAGACTTTCGACATCGAGAAGATGATACCGGGTCATTTCCTGAGAAGGAAACCTGACGGAAGTCTTGCGGCAGGCACGATGTGCGGCAGCGAGATCAGAAGCGAAGACGTCTTCGTAAG
>JAGACP010000174.1 GCA_017614055.1 Erysipelotrichaceae bacterium
ATGAGCATCCCCGAGATACTTGTCATACCGCTGCTTGAATTCATGGCCAGGGTCAAGTATCACTATGACATCAGGAAGACCAGTCCGATCGCTGCCGTAAAGGAAAGCGATGTGCCGATCTGTCTGATGCACGGAACGGTGGACACGCTGATAGTATGCGACCACAGCGAAGAGCTGTACAAGGTCTGCAGGAATCCTCTGAGTCAGCTTAATCTTTTCGAAGGCGCAAGACATGCCTCATCGATAACGGTGGACAGGAAGCGCTACATAAAGCTCGTGCATGATTTCCTGAAGGCGTGCGATTTCTGATAAGAAGGTATAATAAAACTCCTGTCAGTTGACAGGAGTTTTTGTTTGTTTATATTTTAGTCATTCAAACAGGATGTCGGGGTATGTTCCGTCGTCCTTGAGGGACTGGATCTTGGCGACCACGACAGGTTTGTCTTCCTTGTACGTTACGCCGAACCAGCTGTCGTTGGAGGTCAGGACTTTGACGCGGCACTGGCCTTTTTCGATCATCCTGCCTACGTGATTGGGAAGCAGAGCCTCGTATTTGAGAGGATTGTTTTCGATGCCGGCCGGAAGTTCTTCCGCGAAGATCTCGCCGAGCTTAGGCATGACGCTTTCGTTGAAGCCCCAGAAGTTCATGGATACGGGTGCTCCCATCTCCATCGGTCTGTATTCGCCGTCTTCCTCGTATACGACTCCGTCATGGGCGTCGTTCCATTTGATGTTCATGATCTCCTTGATGGAAGTCAGATAGTCTTCATCATCCTTCTGGCAGTAGCCTCTGGTAACCGTTCCGTTGTCGGAGAGGGTATTCTCGACCTTGTATCCGACCATGCAGTAGGTATTGTCATCAAGTCCGTCATGGAAGAATTCCATGATCTTCTCGAAGGCGTTCCTGCCGTAGAAGTCGTCCGCGTTGCATACGACGAACGGATCTTCCTTCAGGATGTCCCTGCAGGCAAGCAGGGCATGGGTGGTTCCCCACGGCTTTACTCTTTCCTCAGGTATCTCTACGCCTTCAGGGATGTCGTTCATATCCTGGTAAGCGTATTCCACTTCGATATATGGTCTGACCTTCTTAATGAGGGCTTCCTCGAAGGCCTCCTGGTGTTCTTTCTTGATGATCAGCACAAGTTTCTTGAATCCCGCCCTGATGGCGTCGTAGATGGTGAATTCGATGATCGGCTCGTTGTGATTGCCTACGCCGTCGATCTGTTTAAGTCCGCCGTATCTGGAACCCATGCCGGCCGCCAGAATAACCAATGTTTCTTTCATGTCAAAACCTCCCGGTCTTTATTTATTATATAATGTATTTAGAGATTGAGGTGTAAATTCATGGAAAAATATATTCTAGCTATTGACCAGGGCACGACCAGTACAAGAGCGATCATTTTCGACAAGGATCAGAAGGTCGTGAAGGTCGCCCAGAAGGAGATAACCAACTATTTCCCGAATCCGGGATGGGTCGAACAGGACGGAAACGAAATATGGCTGTCGACGCTGGCGGTCATCGCGCAGATCTTCGACGGCGGTCAGATAAAGCCCGAGCAGATCGATTCGATAGGCATATCCAACCAGCGTGAGACCACGGTGGTGTGGGACAAGAATACGGGTCTTCCCGTATATCATGCGATTGTCTGGCAGTCAAGACAGACCAGCGACATCGTCAATAAACTGAAGGAAGAAGGACTGGAGCCTGCGATAAAGGAAAAGACGGGACTGGTTCTTGACCCTTATTTCAGCGCATCCAAGATCAAATGGATCAGGGACAATGTCCCGGGAGTGAAGGAGAATCCCGACCTGCTGTTTGGAACGATAGATACTTTCCTGCTTTGGAAGTTCACCTGCGGAGAGGTCCATGCGACGGATGTAACCAACGCTTCAAGGACGCTTCTTTTCAACATCCATACGCTTGACTGGGACGACGAGCTTCTGAAGATCTTCGACATCCCGAGAAGCATGCTTCCACAGATCAAAGATACTTCGGGAACGTTCGGATATATCGATCCGAGGCACTTCTTCAATCACACATGTCCGATCAATGCGCTTGTCGGCGACCAGCAGGCTGCGCTGTTTGGCGAATCGTGCTTCGAGAAATCCAACGTCAAGAACACCTACGGCACGGGCGGATTCATACTCATCAATACCGGAGACGAGGCGATCATCTCCAAATACGGTCTGCTGTCTACGGTGGCCTGGAAGATAAAGGACGACGTCAAGTTCGCGCTTGAGGGTTCCATCTTCGTATCGGGTTCGCTGATCCAGTGGCTGAGGGACGAGATGAAATTCTTCACCGATGCCAAGGACAGCGAGGAGCTGGCAAGGGAAGTCGAGGATTCCGGAGGAGTCATCGTCGTACCGGCGTTCACCGGCCTCGGGGCACCGTACTGGAACGACAAGTGCAAGGGCGCCATATACGGTCTTACCAGAGGCACCAAGAGAGCGCACATCATCAGAGCCTGCATCGAAGCGATGGCTTACCAGTCCAAGGATCTTATCAAGGTCATGGAAGAGGATCTGCACACCAAGATCGATTTCATCAAGGTCGACGGAGGCGCCAGCGTCAACAAGCTGCTGGTCCAGTTCCAGTCCGACATCCTGCAGATACCTGTAATCAAGCCTGAGCTCGCAGAGACGACGGCACTGGGTGCCGCAAGGTTCGCGGGACTTGCGTCAGGATTCTATACGATGGACGACTTCAAGGACGAGGAAGCTCTGAGATACGAGCCTCAGATGCCTGCCGAGGAAGTCGAAGAGAAATACGACAGATGGCTCAAGGCCGTCGAAGCTACGCTGATGTTTTAGGGAGAAGCAATGAAAGTACTGTTCATCAACGGAAGTCCGAGGAAAAACGGCTGCACATATACAGCCCTTCACGAGATAGAGAAGATACTCAATGAAGAGGGGATAGAGACGGAATACGTCAATGGTCCTTCGAACGTTTCTCCGTGCATGGTATGCGAATACTGCCACGGGAAAGAGAGGAAAGGCTGCGTCAAGAACGACATCGTCAACGAGACGTATGCGAAACTTGATGAATGCGACGGCATCGTCGTGGGAACACCAGTCTATTATGCGGGACCGAGCGGTTCCCTGAAGTGTTTCCTGGACAGGCTGTTCTATTCTTATCCGAACAAGTCCACCCTCAATCTGAAGGCTGCCGCTTCCATCTCCAATTCGCGCAGGGGAGGAAACATCACCAGCAACGATGTCGTCACGAGATTCTTCTCGATCAGCGGCATGACCGTTATAACCTCCACCTACTGGAACGACGTCCACGGCGAAGAGCCTGAGGACGTACTGAAGGACGAGGAAGCCATGCAGACGATGAGGAATCTCGGCAGGAACATGGCTTACTATATAAAAGCCAGGAAATTTGCGAAGGAAAACGGCATCGAAGATCCTGCGATCGAGAAAGGCAAGTACACGAACTTCATCAGATAGCCATATCCATGATCTATACATTCACGCCCAATCCGGCGATAGACTACTATATCGATCTTGATCATTTCGTTCAGGGAAAGATAAACCGCACCGGCGAGACTCTTTTCCGTGTGGCCGGCAAGGGCATCAACTGTTCCCTGATCCTTGATCTTATGAAGATAAGGAACAGTGCCTGTTTCTTTTCTGCGGGTTTCACGGGCGATCATATAACGGACAGTCTCAGGAAATATGAATACATAACCGCAGTCCCTTTCGAAACGGAAGGAACCACCAGGATAAACGTCAAGTTCATCGGTGCAGAGGATACGGCGATCAATGCGCCCGGTCCCATCATCAGCGAAGAATCGAAGTCTGAACTGTTCGGATATGTGGACAGATGCACGTCTGACGATCATTTCATGATATCCGGAAGTCTGCCTGCAGGCTTCGGCAAGGATGATCTTCTCAGACTGTGCAGGAAGATCACAGAGAAAGGAACCAGACTGGTGCTGGATGTCCCTAACCTGAAAGCCGGTGATCTTGAAGATCTTGATGTGTATCTGATAAAGCCGA
>JAGACP010000175.1 GCA_017614055.1 Erysipelotrichaceae bacterium
GTACAAAGAATATGAGATAGATATGAAGAAGGGCGACAAGCTATTCCTTTATACAGACGGTATTCCTGAAGCGGTCGACATCGGCAACCGCCAGTTCGGCATCGACAGGCTGGTCCAGTCTCTCAACGAAGTAAAAGGATCGGATGTCGAGGATATCCTCAAACATGTCAAGAGTTCCGTCAGCAAGTATGTCGGAGAAGCCGAACAGTTCGACGATCTGACGATGCTGTGTCTTGAATATAACGGAACACAGGAATCATAAAACAAGCAAGGTCCTCACGGACCTTTTTTGATGCGGATACTGCACGGATAACTGATATAATGAAGTTTAAGCAGGCATATTCACGACATTGAATAACATTCGAAACATATGAGAAATAATAAGACAATCACCGAAGTATTGCGATCGCTGGCTTTGTTCCTGATCATTTTTGCATGTTTTGCAGGTACGCTGACAAGTTCTGTTTCCTTCCAGGCAACTGCGGAAACGGCGACAGCCAGACCGTCTGCCAACGGGCATCTGCATGTGGAAGGAACGCAGCTCGTAGATGAAAACGGCGAGCCCGCCGTCCTGAAAGGTATCAGTACTCATGGTCTGACCTGGTATCCGGATTTCATAGACGAAGATCTTTTCCTTGAACTGTCAAAGCAGTGGGACTGCAACCTGATAAGGATGGCTGCCTACAGTTCGGAGTATGTCAAAGGATACAGTCAGCAGACGATGGATGTCCTGTTCAGGGGCATCGATGCCGCGATCAGCGCCGACATGTACGTGATTGTCGACTGGCATACCATGGTCGATGAGGATCCGAACATCATTCTCAAACAGGCGGAAGAGTTCTTTTCTTCAGTGATCGAAAGATACGGAAGCTGTCCGAACATAATATATGAATGCTGCAACGAACCTGGAGGAGACTGGACCGTAATAAAGCGGTACTGTGCAGAGATCATACCTTTCATCAGACGGATGGATCCGGATTCTCTGATAATAATCGGTACGGCCAATTACTGTCAGGATCTTTATTATCCCGTTCTTGATCCTGTCGCTTTCGACAACGTCATGTATTCGGCTCACTTCTATACGGCCAGTCACGGGAAAGAGCTAAGAGAACAGATAGAGAAGGCGATAGACAAGGGTCTTCCGGTATTCATCAGCGAATGCGGTCTCTCCGAAGCTTCAGGCGATGGCGGAACTGATTTCATATCCGCTGCTCAGTGGTTCACTTTCGTGAATGAGAACAGGCTGAGTTATACGATATGGAGTCTGTCGGACAAGGACGAGACATCAGCTTTCTTCTATCCCGGAACATCCGCAGGAGAAGCCCTTGACGAGAAAAATGTAACGCCTGTTGGAAAATGGGTACGGTCCCTGATGAGAGGAAATGATCCTTTTTCCATCATAGTCGACTAGACGGAACGAAAGACTGATGTTTTAAGCATCATATCCCGCAGACTTAAGGAAGCGACAAAGGAAGAATCGCTACGTTCCTGGCCGTTGGCAGCTGTCTATGTTATGTCTGCGCTGCTGATATTATCTGTGACAGGAGTACTTATAAGTAAAGTTTCTAAGAATCCTACGTATGGCGATCTTTTCAGGAACGACAGATCATCGAAAGTCAGCGTGCTCAACCGTATCGTCATACTGCTGAGTATCTTTTTCACTGTCATGTATCTTCTGTGGAGGATACTTTATTCGTTGCCTTTGAAGAAAGGCATCGTTCCGATCGTTGCCGGAGCAAGCCTGCTTGCGGTGGAGATACTGGGCTTCATCGAGTCACTCATCATGTACGAAGATCTCGTGAATATGCGCAGCTATGAAGTACCGAAGATAGATGATGACGAATATCCCGATGTCGATATCTTCATCGCCACCTACAACGAAGACGAAGATCTGCTGTTCAGGACGGTGAATGGATGCAGACACCTTGATTATCCCGACAGGTCGAAAGTCCATATCTGGCTCTGCGATGACAACCGCAGACCGCAGATCAGAAAGCTTGCGAAGAAGATGAAAGTCGGATATTTCGATCGTGCCGACAATGAAGGAGCGAAAGCCGGCAATCTCAATCACGCGATGTCGCTCACCAGTTCTCCGTATGTCGTGACTTTGGATGCGGACATGATCCCGCGCAGCTGTTTCCTGATGAAGACGATCCCTTATTTCGTCGATGCCGAAAAGCGCAACAGACAGAATGGCGGCACGCCTGTCAGACTGGGACTTCTGCAGACGCCTCAGAGTTTCTATGATCCCGACGTTTTCCAGTACGCCCTGTATTCGGAAAACAACGCTCCGAATGAACAGGATTTCTTCTACCGTACTATCGAAGTCGCAAAGACATCCACGAACAGCGTCATCTACGGCGGTTCCAATACCGTGATATCGCGAGAAGCGCTTGAAGCGATCGGCGGCTTCTACACGGGTTCGATAACCGAGGATTTCGCGACCGGCATGCTGATAGAATCGGCAGGATTCGTTTCCCTGGCTCTGCCGGAGCCTCTGGCCAGTGGCATGGTACCAAAGACTTACCAGGAGCACATCAAACAGCGTACGCGCTGGGGCAGAGGGGTGATCTCGACGGCAAGGCAGCTGCACATCTTTACCCGCAAAGGACTGTCTCTGAGACAGAAACTCAGCTACTGGAGTTCCGTCGTATACTGGTATTCGCCGATCAAGAACCTGATCTATATGATTTCGCCGCTGCTTTATGCAGTGTTTAATATCCCGGTGCTGATATGCAGCTGGAGCGAACTGTTCGTCTTCTGGCTGCCGATGTTCATCATGCAGGATCTGACCCTGCGTCTTGTCAGCCGAGGTTCCATCTCGACCAAATGGAGCGGCATATACGAGACGAGCGTCATGCCTCATCTGCTGGTGCCTATCGTAAAGGAACTTTTCGGAGTCACTCTGTCAAGGTTCAAAGTTACCGACAAATCCCAGAAACGCATTAAACAGAAAAGAGACATGAGATCCATGATGCCTTTCCTGATACTGCTGGCAGCGCATATCCTGGGATTCTGCCGCATCATCTGGCTTTTGAGCAGAGAGCCTTCCATAGGACTTGTAAGTATACTGTTCTGGATGGTCAGAAACTGTTATTTCATCATCATGTCCATCTTCCTGATCGACGGAAGAGAGATCGAGAAAGAGACGGTAAAAGTCAAAGGTTTCGAACCGGTCAGAGTGACGGAAGAGTCTTCAGAAACATATGATGGTCTGACTACATTGATGACGGAACACAGCATGAAACTGTTCCTTGACGATGCGCAGACTCTCGAGACAGGCGAGAAGGCAACAGTCCATATCGATACGGGAAAGTATGAGGCAGAACTGCTGTGCATCGTTACCGATGTGATACTGCTCAGCAATTCCGATCAACAGATACACAAGCTTGAAATAATTGACTACAACGGATGTTATGAAGAATACCTGCAGATCCTCTATGACAGGATACCGACGCTTCCTCAGTCTCTGCAGAGAGATTTCGGCATCTTGAGGCACTTCTGGAGGAATATCGCTTTCCGTATCGCCAGAAGCGAAAAATGATTCAGCGATCATCCTCTGCAGAAATGAATCGGTTTCGAGCATTCGAATACTCTTAGATTTTATGTTAATAGATAAACACTAACAGAAATGATGTAGAGAAAATGGATAACATGGATATGAATAAAAAACTAAATAAGCATCTGATTACCGCAGCATGTCTGCTTATTGCCTGTCTGGCATGTTTGCTGGCTTATGATGCAGGAAGATCCAGCGCTGCAGGTTCATTAAGCGAAAA
>JAGACP010000176.1 GCA_017614055.1 Erysipelotrichaceae bacterium
GAAGATCTTGGCAAAAGCTCTTCCGACGGCGCCTTTCTGGTCGGATGAATAGTTGATCTGCTTGTAGTTGGAAATAAGCGGAACGGTTACCAGCCACCACCAGACGGCAGTAACGGCGAAGCCGATGAAACGGCTCAGACCATCGGAGATAAGTCCGACCATGTCAGGGCCCAGGACATAGGCGATCAAGGCTACGGTGAAGGGAATGCAGGAACCGATATAGCCCCAGGCATAGCCATAGGCCGATACGGCATCGGATCTTTCATCCGTAGTAACATCATTCAGCATCGAGTCATAGAAGGTCAGCGAGATCTGATAAGAGATCTTGGCCAGGATGTAGATGATCAGAAACAACAGCCAGCTGGTCGCAAAACCGTTGATGATGCAGCCGATGACACCTCCGGCAACCGCCGTCGTGAAGAAGATCTTCTTGGTATCCTTATGGTCGGCGATGGCACCGAAGAACGGTCCGATCAGCGCGACGATGACGGTGACGATGCTGGTCGCAAGTGCCCAGTAGGCCGTGGCGTTGTCACCGGAGATCTTTCCCGGTCCTTCGCCGATGGCCAGGGTCTTGAACCAGATAGGAATCAGCGAGCATCCGAGCATCGTGAAAGCGGAGTTTCCGACATCGTACAATACCCAGGCGAATTCCTGTTCGTTCAGGTCCCTGAAGATCTTGGATTCATTCAGTTTCTTGAATATGGTTTTCATTTTTACCCCCTCAATTTCTAGACTTTATATTTAAGTTCTTTTTCGTAACTTAATACCGGTATTTTCTGGTAGTTCTTCCACGGACCGAAATCGTGGTCGAAGTACCTGCTCAGCTTCTGCTGCTTCCTGATGGCAGCCATCAGGCTCTTGTACAGGGTAGGGTAGAGTTCCAGGGCCTTTGCCTGGAGCTTTTCCATCCTGAGGTTTGAATCTCTGCAAATCTCCGACTCTTCGAAGGCTACCGGAATGTCCCTGTTTCCGTCTTTGCCCGTCAGGTCGAGCAGTTTCGTGACAACTTTGAATTTGAACGGGGACATGCAGTTCATGGCACTGATGAACGACTTGTGGGCTCTGAATACTCTGTACATCACCGCTTCATCGAAAGGATAGAATCTCGAAATGATCCTGGCGGCTTCTCTGCTCGGTTTGAGCGATTCGCTGCGGTCGACCAGATTGACGGCTCTTCCGTCTTTCCTCATCAGATATCCGTCGTATTCAGATTCTACCTTGTTGTGGGTGATGCCCGATACTTCCATCTTTCTCTCCACATAGCCGTGCGACTGGGAATCGAAGGTGTAATGGCTGAGAAAGCCCAGGATGTATGCCAGCATCTCTTCCTTGTCGGGATATTCTTTATAGACTTCTATGGCGTGTTCGAAGAATTCTTTTCCCGAAAAGCCATGCAGGGTATAGCCGTATGACTTGACGTCATCGTGAAGAAGATCATAGAAAAAGATGTCCGGTCCGTGGACACCGATATCATAAATATCGCGATGATTGTTTACTATTTCCCTCGTCTTCTTGGGCAGCGTCTCCAGACATTCCTGTCCGAAGCGCCAGTGCGTATAGGTAGTCGGCATATACACAAATATTCTAACATAAAACATTTATCAGAATGAAAGAGGTCGAACAGTCTGCAGCCTCAAAGAAAAAAGCGAATGATCGCTTTTTTGTACGTTTGGCGTGCTCAACAGGAATTGAACCCGCAACCTTTCGAATCGGAATCGAATGCTCTATCCATTTGAGCTATGAGCACATCAGTCCGTTGAACCGAAACCTCCGTGGCGTTCGCCGCTGTTTTCTTCTTCCATGGCCAGTCCGTAGGGAAGGAATACTCCCTGTACGAAGCGGTCGCCTGCGTTTATCGTCAGTTCCTTGTCTCCTCTGTTGATTAGTCCGACGATGATGTGGCCTTCGTTGTCGGCGTTGTAGTAGTCGGAATCGATGATGCCGACGGTGTTTAGAAGGGACAGCTGATACCTGAATCCCAGAGATGATCTGGGATAGAGTTCCAGGACATATCCATTGTCGATGCTGCATCTTATGCCTGTAGGTATCTTTGCGGTCTGACCAGGTTTCAGCGTTACCGTGACGGGACTGTAAAAGTCGTATCCGGCGCTTCCGGAGGTGGCTCTTACAGGCAGTTTTATCTGTCCGCTGCAGTCGTCTGATATGCCCAGAAGATCATCGAGATCCCTGCTGAACTGCGCGGTACTTACTCTTTCGAATCGTGCGATCGCCATGGTCAAGATAAGTATAACAAACATCTTGCGGAATTTAAAATAGTGTGTTAATATTAAAAGGCGCTAAATTTCAACGATTGAGGCGTGTGCTGAAGAAGTACTCAAGTGGTTGAAGAGGAGGCCCTGCTAAGGCCTTAGGTCGGGTTTTTCCGGCGCGAGGGTTCAAATCCCTCCTTCTTCGCCAGAAATGCGCAGATGTAGTTCAATGGTAGAACGCCACCTTGCCAAGGTGGACACGAGGGTTCAATTCCCTTCATCTGCTCCATCATGGTGCGTTAGCGAAGTTGGTTATCGTGCCTCCCTGTCACGGAGGAGATCACGGGTTCGAGTCC
>JAGACP010000177.1 GCA_017614055.1 Erysipelotrichaceae bacterium
CACCGCGTCGCCCAATCCGCCGATGGTTCCGTGTTCTTCCGCAGTGACGATCGCACCGGTTTCTGCCGCAGCTTTGATGATGATTTCCTCATCGATCGGCTTGATGGTGTGGATATCGATGACTCTGACATCGATTCCCTCTGCCGCGAGCGCTTCCGCCGCTTCGTAGGCTTTGCTCACCATGATGCCCGTAGCGATGATGGTAACATCCTTGCCGTCGCGGATGAGATTGCCTTTGCCCAGTATGATCTCGTCATCTTCACCGTAGAATACCGGAACCGCTGCCCTGCCGATCCTGAAGTAGCACGGGCCTTCCATTTCGATGATCTGCCGAAGCAGTTTCTTTGTGGCCACTGCATCGGACGGATTGACAACCGTCATTCCCGGAATCGTTCTCATGAGCGCGATGTCTTCGAAGGTCTGATGGCTCGCGCCGTCTTCTCCGACCGTGATGCCCGCATGGGACGCGCAGACCTTGACGTTTGCTCCCGTGTAGCCGATGGAATTTCTGATGATCTCAAAGGCTCTTCCTGTGGCGAACATGGCGAAAGTGCTGGCACATACGATCTTGCCGCTCAGGGCCAGTCCAGCCGCGGCGCCGTACATGTTCTGTTCTGCGATACCCATGTTGAAGAACCTGTCCGGATACTCCTTCGCGAACATACCTGTCTTGGTAGAACCGGAAAGGTCCGCGTCCATGACTACCAGATTATCATATTCTTTTCCAAGCTCGACGAGTTCCTCGCCGTACGCCTGTCTTGTTGCGATTTTATCAGCCATATTATTATCTCCTTCATGCCGTTCGTCGTATTAACTAAAGCGCAGCCTTTGCTGCTTCCAGTTCTTCCAGAGCCTGCTGTGTCTGTTCATCGTTCGGTGCCTTGCCATGCCATCCTGCCTGATCTTCCATGAACGATACGCCTTTGCCCTTAATTGTTTTGGCTACGATGACGGTCGGCTTACCTTTGCATTCTCTTGCCTTTGCAAAGGCATCGAGAATCTGCTGCATGTCGTGGCCGTCGATATCTATGACATTCCATCCGAAACCGGCGAACTTGTCGCCGACAGGTGCGACTTTCATAACGTCGTCGTTTCTGCCGTCGATCTGCAGACCGTTGTTGTCGACGATCGCTGCCAGATTGTCCAGACCGTAGTGAACCGCGGACATGGCCGTCTCCCAGATCAGTCCTTCCTGCAGTTCTCCGTCTCCGAGAACAGCATAGATCCTGCCCGGATCTTCATCCAGCTTATTTGCCATTGCCATGCCTGCCGCAACGCTGAAGCCCTGCCCGAGAGATCCTGTCGCCATCTCGATGCCCGGTATCTTCATGTTCGGATGCCCCTGGAACCTGGATCCGATCTTACGGAGATTCTCTGTGAAATCATCCATATCGAAGTATCCTGTAATGCCCATCGCCGAAAGCTGTGCCGGTCCTGCGTGACCCTTCGAGAATATGCACTTATCCCTGCCCTTCATATGCGGATCCTTCGGGTCGATGTTCATTTCGTCGAAATAGAGCACCGTGACGATATCGGCCATGGAAAGCGATCCGCCCGGATGTCCGGATCCTGCATTGTGAAGCGCTTTGATGATGCCTATGCGCACATCTGCTGCAGTCTTTTCAAGTTCTCTGATGTCCATACGCTGGTTTCCTCCAAATATTGTTTATCAATCAGTAAAAATACTCATTCTATAACAAGATATAGTATACATGAAAGGAACTCCTATTACAATAAGAGTTCCCCGAAATTCACACGATATTCACAATTCGTTTTGTATTTTTACTGCTTTTTACAGTTCCTTGAACGCTGCCGCGACGGCGTCTGCGATGTCCGCCGACGTCATGCCGTATTCGCCGATGTTCTCCGCAGCAATATCTCCTGCCAGACCGTGCAGAAAGGCTGCAGCGCAGACTCTCTCGCCCGGCGCGGCCGTGAGCTGTTTCTGCGCGAGCAGCGAAGCGATCATCCCGCTCAGCACATCCCCGCTGCCGCCCGTTGCCATACCCGGATTGCCCGTTGGGTTTTCCCAGACTTCCAGATTGTTTACGGTCCCATCGCAGATCAGTGTCGGAGCGCCTTTCAGGAGCACGATGCCACCCGTCTTCACGGTCAGTTCTGTGGCTGCTTTCTCACGCCCAAGTTCCCTGCAGGACCCCAATCCAAAAGCATCCAGCATTCTGGTGGCCTCTCCCGGATGGGGCGTAAAGACTGTACTGCCCTGCCGGCTTTTGATATCTTCCAGTTCACCGTATTTACAGAGACAATTGATGCCGTCCGCATCGATGACCAGCGGTCCAGCATAGTCATGAATGACCCTGTAGATGAGCGCCATGCTCTCCTCGCTGACACCCAGTCCTGGTCCGATGCATATAGCGTCATAGACGGAGAGGTCTGCTTTTGCAGCTTCTTCCCTGTTGATGCACATAGCCTCAGGAACGGTGATCTGCAATATGTTGAAGAGTTCGTCAGGAACGGAAACCTTGACCAGTCCTGCGCCGGAGTACAGCGCTCCACGGGTTGCCAGAACAGCTGCGCCGGCCATCCCCTTCGAGCCGGCGATGATCAGTACGCGCCCTGCCTGGCCTTTATGCATATCATAAGGTCTGTCTGTGATGATGTTTTCGACAAAATCAGTTGTTATCTGTTTCATGTTTGCTCCCTTTTTTCGCCATGGACCGCAGTTTGTCCGCGGCCTGACGGTTCACACGCATCAGAACACGTCCTCTGTGCTTGGTGTAGACTGCCAGATCCTCATGCAAAAAAGCCTCATCCTTTGTCTCGATTCTGGCGACGTCGCCGTCCCGGACCTCAAATGTGATTGGATTGTCCTCAAGTCTCACGACGATACCGATCCGCAGCCTGTCATTGGGACTGACTGCGAAGTATTCTGTTTCATCCTTATCGATCAGCCAGTAAACGAAACTGCCGTCGTATGTTCCGCCGACGACTCTGCCGATCGGAGCGATATGTTTCGCCATTCGTCACCTCACGAATCCGTCCTTCTTTTCATTATGCGTTGAGCAGGCTGAAATCTCCCGTCACAGCGTCGAACAGTATGTGGAAGGTCTCTTTATCGTCATTGAGACATTCCACAATGAAAAACGGTTTATACACGAGCTCATCATTTTCATACTCGATGTCCGGTATGTTCAGTACCCGCTTCGCTTTCTGGATTTCACCGTAAACTGTGCGAGGCGCGTCCTTGATTGCCTGCATCTTGTCGATTTTAACAGGGATCAGTGTACTTTCTTCCACGTCGGTCATGACGAATTCACCTCTTGACCGCGCCATGGAATACTGCCCTCTCCACATGTCGCACATGACCAGAACGTTCTCAGACAATCTCTCCAGCTTGCCTCTGTATTTCACCTCGAATTCAATGAGAAGATACGGATAAAACAACAGATCCATCTTCTCAATGGTGAAATGCGTGCTTCTCTTGTAAAGGCGTTCAAATGCGTCCTGCATCTTGTAGCCGTTTTTCATGCATTTGATTTCCATGGCTAGATTATACCACAAAGGCCGGGCGATTTGCCCGGCCAGTGTTGTTTTTGAGTGGTTGCTGCTTTTGCAGTCTTTATACCGGCTGGAATCCTCTCTCTTCCATGTAGGATGAATCCTTCAGGAACGTGAGAACGCCGTTCGTTTCCGGAGCGATGTCCTTGTAGTTTGCTGTCGCAAGTCCCGCAGGAATCTTGGTCTTGCAGGCTGCTCTTTCGACCAGATCCTGCATTTCCTTTGTTGGCGGCTTGCCGATCAGCGAACCGATGATGTACGCCGCGATCGATACGATGATTCCGATGAAGAATGTATGCATTCCCGTCGGGCCTGCAAGTCCTGCAGCTTCCCAGATGATCGAGATGATACATCCGCAGATCATCGATGCAACGCATCCCGTCGTGTTGCCTCTCTTCCACCAGACCGCGCCGACATAGGATGGCAGGAATGATGATCCGAGAGTACTGAATGAGAATACAACGAGGCTGAATACTCCAGGAGGTCTCAGCAGTGCGATGATGATGGATACAACACCTACGACCAGGATACAGATCCTCGATACGCTCATCAACTGCTTGTCTGTAGCATTCTTGTTGATATATCTCTGATAGATGTCACGGCCGAGCATGGTGCCCATGAGCATCAGCTGCGCGTCAGCGGTACTCATGATCGCCGACATGATTGCTACCAGTACGATGGCTGCCAGCACGCCAGGCAGCAGCGTATATGCCAGGGTCAGTACGACCATCTCAGGGTCTTCGATATTCGGCAGGAGCAGAATTCCCATCAGACCCATGATGTACGGAACGAAGATGAACAACTGGTTCCATACCGTAGCGATAACGACTGTCTGCTTCGCCAGTTTCGGGCTCTCCATTGCCATATGCCTGATGACGACGTGAGGAAGTCCCATATAGCCGATCAGGTATACGCCGACGGCTCCTGCAACAACGCCCCATTGTCCGAGGTACATGTTGCCTTTGCCCCACATACCGGTGAGGGTCGGGTCGAGTGCTGTCAGCTGTTCATTCAGACCGGTCAGTCCGCCGACCTGATGCCATGCGAGCACGAAGATCATGATCATCGAGCATACCATGACGATGCCCTGGATGAAGTCCGTCCAGGCAACTGCCAGATATCCGCCTGCGAACGTGTAGAATACGATTACGCCGGCACCGATGATGATCGCGACCGGAAGAGGAACTCCCAGCAGCGCGCACATGGTCTTTCCTGCTGACAGGAACTGTGCCAGTACATATCCGTATACGAAGCAGATGGCAATCGCGGCTGCAATCGCTCTGGTCGCAGGACCAGGATATCGTTTCTCAATATATTCGATTGGTGAAAGGCATCCGAGATAGTATGAGAGTCTTCTCATTCTCTTGCCCAGGATACCTACGTTGAAGATGGCGCCGCCGCCGTCTCCGACCGCATACCAGAGGGTGAAATACCCTTCTTTGTATGTCTGTGCAGGGCCACCCATGAACATATATCCCGACATGGATGTGGTCTGCAGTGTGAGGGCTGTCAGAACGGAGCCTATCTTTCTTCCGCCGAGCAGATAGTCCTCAGATGTCTTACTGTGCTTCGCCCAGTAAACACCGATTCCGATCATACCGCACAGATAGATCAAAAGAACTACATATTCGGTAACTCCTCCTCCGATCATTCGTCCTCACCCCCTTCTTTCTTGAGTGAGGCCTGCCACTCGTCATAAGCCTTTTCCCATGCTTCTTCTTTCTTGTCGTTCTTGCCCATAACAAAATACATGATGATCGCGATGATCGTATAGGTTACAGGCCACGAGAGGAACGCGAAGAAGACATGAGGTTCCAGTCCAAATATCATATCCTCCTCCTTTCAACAGTAACGGGTAAACGAATGATTTGTGCACGAACAATTATTGCTGATTCATTATACCACCGATGACTTCATTCATTTATATAATTAAAATATTAACAATGCAGTTATGCATAATTGCCTGTCTTAGTCTATTCTGAAAAAAAGGACCGATGCCTGAGCATCGGTCCTCCGTAAGTCATTCTGTTATGCCGAATCAGCAGCCCCGATTATACGAGACCCTGTTCCATCATTGCAGCAGCGACCTTTTCAAAACCAGCGATGTTACCACCCTGGACGAGCAGGTTCTTGTTGCCATAGTACTTCTCAGCAGCAGCAGCACTGTTCTTGTAAATGTTGATCATGATCTGGTGCAGCTGATCATATACATCCTGATGCTGGTATACAGTGTGACCAGCGTTCTGTCCCATTTCGATGCAGGAGCAGGCAACGCCGCCGGCGTTTGCAGCCTTAGCGGAACCTACTGCTGTTTCGTTCTCAATGAGATACTCGAGCGCATCGTTCGTTGTAGGCATGTTAGCTCCTTCGCAGTAGAACTTGCATCCGCCTTCTACGATCTGCTTCGCGTGTTCCATGTGAACGTCGTTCTGCATAGCGCAAGGGATGAACATGTCAACCTTGATGCCCTCATCCTGCTGTACGCCCCAAGGCTTCTTTCCAGGATAGAACTTAGCACCAGGGAACTTCTCTGCGTAAGGTGCGCAGATGTTCTTGCCTGATGATCTCAGGTCGAGCAGGTAAGCAACCTTTTCGTCAGTGGTCAGACCATCCGGGTCATAGATGTATCCGTCCGGACCTGAAATCGTAACGCACTTAGCGCCCAGATCCTTCAGCTTCCAGGCAGCGCCCCAAGCTACGTTACCGAAACCGGAGATACCAACAACCTTATCCTTGAAGTCTTCGCCGTTTGCCTTCAGCATTTCTTCTGCGTACCATACGATACCGAATCCGGTTGCTTCAGCTCTTCCGAGAAGTCCGCCGTATGAGAGGCCCTTACCAGTAAGAGTTCCTTCATATCTGTCGACGATTCTCTTGTACTGTCCGAACAGATAACCGATCTCTCTTCCGCCTACGCCGAGGTCTCCGGCTGGAACGTCAGTGTTAGGACCGATGTGTCTGTACAGCTCAGTCATGAACGCCTGGCAGAATCTCATTACTTCAGCGTCGCTCTTTCCGTTAGGATCGAAGTCTGAACCGCCCTTGCCGCCGCCGATTGGCAGACCGGTCAGGGAGTTCTTGAAGATCTGCTCGAAGCCCAGGAACTTGATGATTCCAGGATATACGTTCGGAGCAAATCTCAGGCCGCCTTTGTAAGGTCCGATAGCGCTGTTGAACTGATATCTGTAGCCCTTGTTGACCTGTACCTTTCCAGCATCGTCAACCCATACTACTCTGAAGGTTACGCCTCTTTCAGGCTCTACCAGTCTCTCGAGGAGAGCTGCTTCTTCATACTCTGGGTGCTGTTCAACAACTGGAATCAGTGAAGTCAGTACTTCTTCTACAGTCTGATGAAATTCAACTTCGCCAGGGTTGTTAGCCTTGCACTGCTCAATGACTCTTTCTACATAGTTTGACATTTTCCGTTTCTCCTTTTTTAATAAATCGATTTAATTAATAAAGTATTTTAATGTCCTTTGCGCAAATATGATAACACTTTGTTAAATTTCAGTCAACGCAATAAATGTGCGTTGTTTGCTGTATTGGAGTGATAATTATGCGTATATGCATAAGCAAAAGCAGCCTTGACCCCATTGAAAAAACCTTGCTGATTTTTCTTTGATTTTAAGGCTGGTTTTGTTATACTTGAATAAGTATGGGAACACTATAAAAGAAAGGAGGTATCGTATCATGACTGAAGAAAAGATCATCATGGAAACTGCTGACGAAGCAGATCAGGTCGTCATGGACATGGAGACGAAGAACCAGCAGTTCGAAGAAGATACTGAGAAAGTCCTTGAGCTTCTTCAGAACGGGG
>JAGACP010000178.1 GCA_017614055.1 Erysipelotrichaceae bacterium
CTATGAGGATCAGTGTTCTCCTGCCAACCCGCGCGTACCGATGGTCGAGGACATGATCGATATCATGAGAAAGGCTTATTCAGGAAACTAAGAAGATTGGATCATTCCAATCTTTTTAATTAAGCAAAGTTTCATCGTCGAGATCGTTTCCCGACAGTTTCCGGAATTTCTTTATAAGATCATCTACCCCGAGATTCCTGCGTTCGTCTTCGGATATGTCGTAGATGATCTTTCTTTGTCCAGCATCAGCGTCCTGTCGCCGATCTTTAGCGCCTGAGTCATGTTGTGGGTGATCATCAGGCACGTGATATGGTTTTCTTCCACGATCATTTTCGTTATCTCCAGGACTTTGTCTGCGCTGTTGGGATCAAGAGCGGCGGTATGTTCGTCAAGAAGCAGAAGCTTAGGCGGATTGATGGTCGCCATGATCAGCGTCAGCGCCTGTCTCTGTCCTCCCGAGAGCAGCCTTACGGGAGTGTCCATCCTGTCTTCAAGACCCATGTCCAGTTCAGCAAGTTTCATTCTGAGATATTGTCTCTCTTTCTTTCCCGGAATGGAGAGCCAGTGTCCCTGTTTCGCCGCCAGCATCAGATTCTCGCAGACAGTAAGGTCCGGAGCCGTTCCCAGCATCGGATCCTGGAAGAGCCTGCCGATGTAGCCGGCGCGTTCGTGTTCCTTGCGGAAGGTGATGTCCTCTCCGTCAAGGATGATCTTTCCGCTGTCGGGCATGATGCTTCCGGCTATCAGCGAGAACAGTGTGGACTTTCCCGAACCGTTCGATCCGACTATGCAGACAAACTGCGAATCATCGACCTTGAGCGAAAGATCGTCTATGGCCCTGCTGGCGAATGAAGTGCCGTCGTCGTATGTCTTGTCAAGCCTGATCAGTTCCAGCATTTTCTCTTCCTTCTTTCATTCTTTTGTATAAAGGGTATCTCTGTTTCAGATACGGTATGGATATGGCCATGATGACGATGACTGACGATATCAGCTTCAGCATGTAGGCGGGCATGTTCAGCCTGAGTGCGAACGTATATACCAGCCTGAATATCAGCGAGCCGATGACGGCGCAGATGCTTCTGAGAGTAAGCGACGATCTCATGGAGATGATCCTTCCGATAAGCAGCGAAGCCAGGCTTATGGTCAGTATCCCCGAACCGATGTCGATGTTGACGGACCTCTGGGACTGGGCAAGCAGGCATCCTGAAAGGGCGGTGATGCCTGAAGACATGCACAAGCCGATCATCGTTATCCTGTCGGGATCGATGGATGAAGATCTGACCATGGCCATGTTGTTGCCCGTGGCTCTTAGAGCCGTTCCAAGTCTTGTGTTCAGAAACAGATTAAGGAACAGAAGAACGATCGTAACAGCGATCAGTGCGATGACCAATGTCTGCTTTCCCGCCAGAGGAGTATCCTCCAGAAGCTGTTTCATCATCGTGAAGACGGTAGGGGTCTTGTTCATGTTGAGCAGGGAGCTGTTGCCCATGACCGCGATGTTTATGGAAAACAGGGCGGTGTTTACGATGATGCCCGAAAGCAGGGAATCGATCCCCATCTTTGTCTGCAGCAGCGAAGTCACAAGTCCCGAAAGGATGCCTGCGGCCATGGCTGCCGGGATGGACAGATACGGATGGCCCGAAAGGGCTACAACTGCTCCGGTGCATGCTCCAAGGGTGAAACATCCGTCCGTAGAAAGGTCGCATATGTTCAGCATCGAATAGCTGAGAAACAGGGCCAGAACGGTCAGAGATGTGATGAGTCCCAGTTCAGCCGCTGTCTGAATAAGCGTCAGCATATGTCCTCCCTAGTCGAATGACTCTGCCGTGTCTATGGTCTGGACTTTCGTCGAATATGGTCCGAAGAGTCCGTTAAGCGTATCGATGTCGAGACCCAGCGCTTCCATGGCCTGATTGTTGATGGTTACGATGCCGTTGTCGAAAGTCTTTACAGGAAGTTCCGCAGGATCTTTGCCGTTGACAAGGATGTCGTATACCATGTCGGCGGTAGCTTTTCCCAGATATGCGTAATCTACGCCGTAGCCGACGAATGCGCCGTTGAGGGCAAAGGAGTCGGCACCTGCATAGTGAGGTATTCCTGCATTGAGCAGATCTTCATAGATGGACAGTTCGGCGGTCATGACCGTATTGTCGCTAGGCGTGAAGACGGCTTCCGCTCCCGAGGTGATCAGAGCCTGGCAGGCAAGCCTTATCTCGTCGACGTTGGTTCCGGTCTTTTCGATCACTTCGATGCCTTTTGCAGAAAGGAATTCCTTCGCCTGTCTGATGGCGGAAGTCGATGAATCCTGCGATACGTCGTAGAGAAGACCGACTTTCTGAATGTCGGGATTCAGGGCAAGCATCAGATTCATGACCGCTTCGGTATCGAGATAGTCGCTGGTCCCCGTGATGTTTCCTCCCGGCCTTTCAAGCGAATCGACCAGTTCCACGGCCAGGGGATCTGAAACGGCGGCGAAGACGACAGGTTTGCCGTTATCCATAGTCAGTGCCTGCATGTTCATGGCGACAGGCGTCGCCACACCTACCATCAGATCGACATCGTCGTAGATGAAGTTAGTGATGATCTGAGACATGACGTTGGCATCGGCGTTGGCGTTGTCGTAGTCGATGACGAAGCTGAAGTCTTTTCCTTCGCTCAGTTCTTCAAGTCTGTCGGTGATGTTCTGACAGATCTGGTTGAGGGAAGCGTCGTCCACGTAGTTGCACAGACCTATCCTGTAGACTGTTCCTTCATCATTGTTCTTCGGCGTGCATCCGAAGATGCAAAGCAGCGATACCATCAGCAGCAATACCATTGTTTTCTTCATAAGTGTTTCCTCCTAAACAAAAAAGTCCCGTCCCTTCTGCTGGGACAGGACTTGTCATTCATTCCTGCGGTGCCACCCGGCTTGATATCCGATAGGATATCCTCTCATGCATACGATCATATGCTGACGTTGATCACACCAGTCACGGCGTCCTTCATACTCCCTTACGGTTTCTGTCGGCCCTCAGAAGTCCATTCGGTCCCGTTTTTCTGCCGTTTTCCACCCTTCGCGGCTCTCTATGTGAATCTTTGCGGAACTTACTTACTCTTCTTCGCAGGTTTAGTTCATTTTAACCCGAGTGTCGATGCCTGTCAACAGGGTGCCATTGATGATAGAATTAGTATGTAAAAAGAAATGACGGGAGCAGAGAGTTATGTTCAAAGCGACGATAGTGAATCTAGATGACAGAGTGATACAGTTCGAAGAAGATACGGTCATGGAGGATATCCTGAAGCAGGTGCAGGACGAGCTTCCTTATCCGATATATCTTGCCAAGCTGGACAATGCCTACAGGGCACTTACCCACAGGATGACCCACGACAGCGAGATAGAATTCCTGGATCTCAGGAACCAGCAGGCCTGGCTTGTGTATCAGAACTCGCTGACGCTGATCTTCATCAAGGCCGTCCACGACGTGCTGGGAAAGAACGTGCTGGTCACCGTGAACAACTCCCTGAACAAGGGTCTCTACATCACTTCGACCCACAAGTTCAACGAACAGGACATACAGAATGTCAGCGACAGGATGAGACAGATCATCGATGCGGACATGCCGATAGTCAAGGAACACATGACCAAGGAAGCGGCCAGGAAGCTGGCCAGGAAACAGAAGCTGGTCGAAGCGATAAAGCTTCTCGACAGCATCACCAACATCGACGA
>JAGACP010000179.1 GCA_017614055.1 Erysipelotrichaceae bacterium
CATCGGTATCAATGCGGGAAGTCTTAACAAAAAATACGAGCACAGCGAAGAAGCCATGATCGAATCGGCAAAGGATCATCTGAGGATCCTTGAATCCCTTGATTTCCATGACGTCTGCCTGTCTTTCAAGTCTTCCGATCCGCTTGAATGCATGAAAGTATACAGACTTGCATCGGAAACGTTCGAGTATCCCCTGCATCTTGGCGTGACGGAAGCGGGCGGACTTATCAACAGCACCATCAAGTCATCCGTAGCTCTTGGAAACCTTCTGCTTGAAGGGATCGGCGATACCATCAGGATATCGATATCCGACGATCCTGTCGAAGAAGTCAAGGTAGCCAAGAAACTGCTCAGGACCTGCAATCTGAAGATGGATGTGCCCAATCTCGTATCCTGCCCTACCTGCGGCAGACTGCAGTACGACATGCTGCCGATCGTGAGACAGATGGAAGATTATCTTGAGACCGTGAACAAGAACATCACCGTAGCCATCATGGGCTGTCCGGTAAACGGACCGCAGGAAGCCAGACGCGCGGACATCGGCGTCGCCGGAGGAAAGGACAGCGCGATACTGTTCAAGAAAGGCGAGATAGTCTCGGCCATCCCTCAGGACAGGATAATCGAGACGCTGATCGAAGAGATAGAGAAACATATATGAGCTGCCATGCAGCTCATTTATTTAATGCGGCTTTGAAACAACACACATTACAGAGGAATACAGATAAGGCAGAAAGATGAAAGCTTCCAGAAGGAACAGACTGCTTTTTCCTATTATCGAATAATACTCACTAGGAATGATTATGATCAGCCCGCTGATGAACATCACCGACAACAAGATGACGACTATGACCGGCATGATGAACCGGCTGTCAAGCCTCTTGAGATATTCATTCACCGTGAAACAGTTAACGCTCACAAGCAGCAGGTGTATGGACAGCTCAGGATAAAAGTACGGGATCCTGCTGCCTTTGAGCACTATCGTCATCACGAAGAAACATATCAGACTCGAAAAAGCTATCTTGACATAATCCGGTCTGCCGGCCCCCAGCATGAACAGTATGCCCATGACTATCAGGACCTCGCCCATGAAGCCGGAACCGTTCAGGAACAGGCACCACGCGATCAGCATCAGCCAGTAATTCACAACTATCATCTTTTTCATCTTTCCTGCCTCCTGACTAGATGATATGACATTCCGCATAACATATTGTCCGTTTTTTCGGTCAATACTATAATGTACTTATGAACAAGAAAAGGATACTTCAGCTGATAGATATCATGAAAAACGAGACGGACATGGATCATCCCCTGTCCCTCAAAGAGATCGTCACGGAACTTGAAAAAAGAGATGTGATCGTCAATGACCGCAAGACTCTCTACGATGATTTCAGATATCTCAACGAGAACGGATATGATGTCGAATACAGCGACGGAAAATATTATCTTGAAGAAGCGCCTTTCTCTCTTTCCGAGATCAAGATCATCATCGATTCCATAAATACTCTAAGAAGCATCGACGACAGATTCCTTGTCTCTCTGAAAGACAAGATATATTCTTTCGTATCCCGTTATCAGACCGATTATCTGAAAGAACTGGAATATGCCGGAAAACATGTCCAGGGAAGATTCATAAACAGGCTCGAAGACTGCCTGGAAGCGATAAAAAACGATCTTGCGGTGATCATCCGAAGAAAGAAACGCGATGAAGAAAAGATCTGTCCGATATTCCTGTACAGGGAGAATGACTACTATTATCTCTACTACCATTATCCCGATGACGGCAGGATATATCATGCGCGTTTCGACAACATCGAATCGATAATACTTACTGATGAAAAAGATGCCCTGACTGTAGGAAAAGACAGGGTCATATCAATGATAAATGAAAGTACGAAGAGTTTTCATTCCAGGAAGACTTCTCTCATCTCTTTCGAGATCATGAACGACAGTCCTCAGCTCAGAGGCAGGCTCGAGGATGATTTCCCGAATCTCGTATATACAAAAAAAGGCTTTTCTATAAAAGCCGGTTTAAGCAGTGCCTTCTTCGCAAGGATCGCCGGTTATTCAACCGACATCAGGATAGAAGACAGAGATATCGCTGAACAGTATGAAAGATATCTCGAAGATATCATTCATAATAGCCGGAATCGTAAAGATAACTGAGAGTCTTGAGATCTATGCCGTAATGCTGAAGCATGTCCTCGACCGTAAGCAGCTGATAGCCCCTGTCTATCAGTTCAGGTATCAGACGTTCCAGTGCCGAGTAGGTCTCCTCGTATTCATCATGAAGGACGACGATGTCTCCGCCTTCAAGTCCGCTGTCCATGACTTCCTGATAGATGTCCTGAGGCTCCTCGTAGAGCCAGTCTCTTGAATCGACGTTCCACAGGATGGCTGGTACTGGCTGCTTTTCAAGCACATCACTGTCGAACTCTCCGCCTACAGGCCTGTAGGTCGACATCTCATATCCGACGAATTCCTTCATGTATTCGACAGGTCCCGCGATCTGTCCTTTTATTTCATTGACGTCAATGACGGTGAGATCCACACGGTCCTGCGTGAAAGAACCGTAACTGTTTCCGTTGTTTATGGAACGCAGAAGAAAATAATACACCTGATAGTCCGCCCAGGCTTCCCTGTTTTCAAGATCCTCTCCCGTGACATAGAAAGTCGCATTTGCGTCATATTCATAGAGAAGATCTACCACCTTCATGCTGGTTGAGACTTCCGGACGATATTCCAGATCAGGTCCGTCGTTGAAGGTGAGACATACGATCGGATGGTCATCGTCGACATACACGGGCTTCCTGTATATCTCGTTCGGGAATCCGAAATCCATGTCCAGCCCCTTCTGCATGTATTTGATCGGGATATAAGTCTCATATCCGAACTCGTCATATTTCACATGGAGGCTGTCTCCCGAAATCTCGTATGAGATCTTCGAGAAATCGACTCCATCGGCATTCAGAGTCTTCAGGAAAGACGAATCATAGTAGCGGTCAGGATCGTTCTTCTTCAGCTCATAGCGCAGATAGTCGATGACGATCTTTCTGCCCTCATCGTTCAGTTCCTTCGCCGTGATGGCCTCGTAATCCTTGTCGGTGAAATACTTGTCGTCGTTTCCGTAGCTGACAAGGTAATAATCGCCGTACGGCACAAGAGAATAGTCGTGGATCGAATCATCCTTGACGCCCTTGCACAGATCTTTGGCATATTTCTTGCCGGTCTTGCTGTCGGGATAGAACGCCAGACAGTGTCTGGTCTTGTAGGTCTTGGCATCGTCATGGATGGACCTCTTGCCCACGAATCTGAAATTGGTCGTAAGCAAAACGATACCGACGATTATCACCGTCAGCATCGCCATGATCAGATAGACGGATTTCTTCAGTCTTCTCTTCTTTGCCATCTATTACATTATAAGCCAATTGTTCATCAGTTTAAATCCCGTGAACGGCCTATAAGTCCCGATACAAGATCTATCATCAGCATGATCATGACCGCTATCAGCGAATACGCGAATATCGGGATCATGTTGGTGGGATCGGAGCTCCTTGCGCCCAGGATGGCGCTTCCAAGTCCCGGATTGCTTCCTCCGGTTATGACTTCGGCCATGATCTCTATCTTGAAAGCCAGCGAGAAGCTCGAAAGCATCGCGACAAGTATGTAAGGAAAAGCCAGAGGCAGCTTTATCCTGAGGTTCCCCATGAAATATCCCGAGCCGTCTACCTTGCTGGCCTTGATGATCTGGTCGGGTATGTTCCTGATACCTCCGGCTGTCCCTTCATAGATGATCGGGAAACATATCAGCACGACCAGAAACATCGGCGCAAGCCTGAAGCCCGCCAGTACTATGAACACATAGATCAGAGAAGCCGTAGGTATCGCTCTCAGGGTTATGATCGTGGGACTGATGATCTTTTCGATGAAACCGTTGTTTCCCGCGATGACTCCCAGGATAACCCCTATGACCATCGATATCGCAAAACCCGTCAGCATCTTGCCCATGGTGGAGAAGATGCATCTGTATGTATAGGGTCTTCCAAGAAGATACAGCGTATACTTTATCGTACTCAAGGGATCGGGAAAGACCATCGTCTTCTGTCCTATATACATGGACAAAGCCTGCCACAGAGTGGCAAGCAACAATAGTCCAAGCATGAACTGTACGATTCTATCTGACGTAGATCTCTTCACTTGTTTCAGGCAATCCCAGTACAGACAGGAACGCATCGATATCGGCCTTGATATCTATGGCTTTCTTATATCCGAGACCCATGGCGTTGATGCCCAGGGCGTTCTTCTGCTTGAAGACGTTCACGACTACCGCAGGATTGAAGCCGTACTGCGCGGTAGCCTCTTCATCCGTATAGACGCTGAGACCTTCGGCAGCCAGTTCTGGATTCTCTATCGCCGCGTTTATGGAAGTCTCTAGCCTTGAAAGGAACTCACTGACCGTCTCTTCAGGGACATCGTTCCTGACGAATACGGCAGCCTGGATCATGTCCAGACCGGACTTGTTCCTGTACTCCTCCTGGATGTCGGCATACAGAGAAGCGTTCTCGTTCTTTTTCAGTGCCACAAACAGAGCAGGCTGTGCCAGGAAGACATAGTCCACGTCGTTTCCTTCCAGATCCTTTCCGGATATAAGATCGGCTGCAGCCGACTGCGCGTCCGCTTCGTATACCAGATTCTCATCGAAATCCGTTCCGTAAAGATAATGCCAGATCTTGTTCGGAAGCATGTTCTCGTTGCCGAAAAGCACGACTGTATCGCCTTCATTCATGACACCGTCGTCGTCATGACCGGTCGAACCCACATAGAAGTTTCCGAAAGTGATGATGGCGGCAAGCTTATACTCTGCACCGTTCTTAATCGCATTGACTCCGCTTGAAAGGTCGACGACCATGACATCCGGAGAATTATCGCCCGTCCACAGCGCGCCGATCGCATCGGCCGCGACTCTGGTGTAGTTCTCGTTTCCTATCTGGTCGTAGAAAGCCAGTACAGGTGCTCCCTTCGGAGTCACGATCGTAAGATCCTCAACGGATACTTCTCTGGCATCGCCGTTGTCTGCAGGTCTGCCGCAGGCGGTCAGTGCCAGTAATACTATCAATATTGCCAGTAATTTCTTCATTTTCATTTACCTCGCCATGACAATTATATATAATTGAGTCATACAAATATGTGATTTGGATCACACATAAGACATGAATATCCTCGATACCCTGACAGCTGAACAGAAAGAACTCGTAAGATACAGAAGACTTCAGAAGAATGAAGTCCTTTGCCGCGAGAACGACATCTGCGGATATGTGGGGATAGTCGTCAAAGGAAAACTGTCCATCGTATCCTATCTCTCCGATGGAAAAGAAGTCATATACAACGAACC
>JAGACP010000180.1 GCA_017614055.1 Erysipelotrichaceae bacterium
ATCGATGATGGTATGGGATTCGATCAGGGACATCCTGCCGTCAAGTTCGACATCGCACGTCCCGAAGAGCTTGTTTGCGCCGTAGCTGTGGATGATGAGATCATGAAAGCCAAGGACGTTTTTCTGTGATGTCATGTATGCGCTAATCTTTTCATACAGCTCGCTGTCGGTGGACCGGCCAAGCAGTATGGAAGACATGTCCATGAAGATGCGTATGCCGCTGTATATGATCAGTATGGATACTATTATTCCTATGAAAGAATCCACAGGGAAATCAGTGAACGGAGTCAGCACTATGCCCAGGATGATGATGAAGATGCTGGCGCTGTCGGCCAGTGAGTCGATTTTCTGGGCCTTGAGCAGTTCTATCGATGTCTGCCTGTATTTTGAACCATAGTAATGAGCCAGCGACAGTTTGACTACTAGAGAGAAACACATCATCAAAAGCACGTATGTGTTAAGCGTTATCTTCTGCGGATGCAGCAGTCTGTCGATCGAAGTCTTGCACAGCGTGATGCCGACGATCATTATCATGAAAGCTATCGCCTGTGACAGCATGTATTCCAGACGGCCGTAACCGAAAGGATGCGAACTGTCCTCGTGCCTGTTGGATATCCTGTAGCCGAGATATACAAGCAGCGCGTTGACGATGTCCGTGAGATTGTTGAAGCCGTCGCTCAGGATGGCTATCGAATTCGTTATGTATCCGATGAACAGTTTGATGCTGCACAGGAAGATGTTCACGCATATGCCGATGACGCCCGCTCTTCTTGTGATCTGTTCTTTCGTGTCTTGCTTGTGCATAAGAATATTATATACGTCAAATATCGATATCGTTCATCATTCTTGACAATTGCAGCAGGATATTCAATAATAGGCTCATAAAAAATCTATGTATAGAGGTAGCGGTGCAGATCAGTAATATGCGGAGCCGGCAGGCTTGGAGGCATATGAAAGGCAATCACCGCCGAACGATGCATCAGGCATGATGCAGTCGTGGGGTTACAGGAAACACCTGTAGCACTCCTTCGTATGAAGAGGCGCTATTACTTTCGATGGAATTCGTATGTGATAGTGCATACGATTTTTTATTGAAAGGAAAAAGATATGAAAAAATTATCGATCGCACTGCTGATAGTGCTGCTTGCCGGATGCGCAGGCAATTCAAACGCTTCATCTGATGAATCAGGTGTTTTACGTGTAGGCATGGAATGCGACTATGCTCCGTTCAACTGGACACAGCCTGAACAGAGCGATACGACCGTCCAGATCTCTTCCGCAGACTATGCGGACGGATATGACGTCGTGATAGCTTCCATGATCGCCGAAAAGCTCGGCATGGAAGTACAGGTCGTCAAGACCGACTGGGATTCGCTCATCCCTTCCCTCAACGCCGGTGCCATCGACTGCATCATTGCGGGAATGACCGAGACTCCCGAAAGAGCCGAAGCCGTGAACTTCACTACTCCATACTATGAGTCCGATATGGTGGTCATCGTCAGGAAAGACAGCGAACTCGTCGGTATCGACGACATCCAGCAGCTTTCCGGATACAGAGTGCTTGGACAGTCAAATACCACCTATGACGACATAATCGATCAGATCGATGGCGTCGTCCACATGACACCGTTATCGACCTATCCGAGGATGATCCTTTCTCTTCAGGCAGAGGAAGCCGACGCCATAACCGCTGAACTTCCGGTCGCAAACGGCGTAGTGGCGGCTAATCCGGATCTGACGATAGTCACTTTCGCCGAAGGAAAAGGCTTCACTGTCGATACTTCCGTTTCCATCGCCGTTTCGAAGGAAAACACTGAACTGCTCAACAGCATACAGCACGCTCTTGACGAGATCAGCTTCGAACAGAGGCTTCAGATCATGCAGGATGCGGTAGACAGACAGCCCGCCATCGCCGAATAATGTCTCTGAGCAAATGTCTGGAGATACTTCTCAAGTATTCTTCCAGTTTCCTGCTTGGCGTCAGGACGACGCTCATAGTATCCATAACGGGAACAATCATCGGTTTTCTTATCGGTCTTTGCGTAGGCGGATTCAGGGCTGTTAGACCGGACAAGACCGCTGACAATACCGTCAGATTCATAAAACATATCAGCGATATCCTGGCAAAGATATACATCGAGGTGTTCAGAGGAACGCCGATGATGGTCCAGGCGGTATTCATCTATTATCTGATCTATACGAACGTTTTCAAATGGGACAAGATGTTCGCTGCGATATTCATCATATCGATCAATACCGGCGCATACATGTCCGAGATCGTCAGATCAGGCATACAGGCAGTGGATGCCGGACAGACTGAAGCGGCCAGATCGCTCGGCCTGTCTTCATCCCAGACCATGCGTTTCATAGTGCTGCCGCAGGCCATCAGGAATGCCTTTCCTGCCATCGGCAACGAACTTATCGTCAACATCAAGGACAGCTCCGTCCTGATGATAATATCGATCACGGAACTCATGTTCCAGTCCAATTCGATAGCCGGAACGACCTACCGTTTTTCGGAGACTTATTTCGTGACGGCGATGATATATCTGCTGCTTACCAGCATCACCAGTCTCGTCCTTCATCTGATCGAGAAGCGTCTCAACAACACCAGGACGTCTTTCCCTCAGTCGGATACGAACTTCTACAGCATGTCCATAGCTTCCAAAGGAGAAGACAGATGAACGTCATACAGGTTGAAAATGTCAAAAAGAGTTTCGACAACAACATCGTCCTGTCCGACATAAGTTTCAGCGTCGGCAAAGGCGACGTCGTATGTCTGATTGGTCCAAGCGGCTCGGGAAAGTCGACGATGCTCAGATGCATAAATCTGCTCGAAGACATCGACGAAGGAAAGATAACCGTTCTTGGCCATGACATAGGCACGATAAAGGACATCAATTCCTACCGCAAGGATGTCGGCATGGTATTCCAGCAGTTCAATCTCTTCAGCAACATGAACGTGCTTGACAACTGCATGCTGGCGCAGACGAAAGTTCTCAGAAGAAACAGACAGCAGGCCGAAGAAAAAGCCAGAGAGATGCTGAGGAAAGTCGGCATGCTGGATTTCATCCACGCATATCCTTCGACTCTGTCAGGAGGACAGAAACAGAGGGTCGCCATCGCGCGTTCGCTGTGCATGGATCCTCAGATATTGCTCTTCGACGAACCGACCAGCGCACTTGACCCTGAGATGGTAAGCGAGGTCCTGAACGTCATGAAAGATCTCGCCAGGGACGACATGACGATGATCGTCGTCACGCACGAGATGGGATTCGCCAGGGAAGTGGCGGACAAAGTACTCTTCATGGATGACGGAGTCATCGTGGAAGAAGGCACACCGTCGGAAATGTTCAACAATCCTCGGAATGAACGTACCAGACAGTTCCTGTCGAGGATCATAAGACAGTAATAGCACCGCAAGGTGCTTTTCTACAGGTTTATCCTTTCACATTTGACCGTGCCGTCGTCAAGCAGATATACCCTTGCGTAGCACGGCGCCGTCATGTCCCGGTTGTGATAGCAGCTGCCGGGATTTATGAATCTTATGCCGTTGTGCATCTCGTCATGGAACATGTGCGTATGTCCGAAAAGCACGATATCAGCCTTCTCTTTCTTGGCCTTGTCTGTGAACGTGTTGAACGACCAGGTATATCCGTCTCCGTGTATCATCAGTATCCTGTGTCCCATCAGTTCTATGATCCTCTGACGGGGATAGTCGTAGTAATAATCGTTGTTTCCTTCAACGGAGATGAACGGGGCGATAAGTTCCGGTTCAGCCATCGAATCGCCCAGATGAAAATAATAATCGCAGGCCGGATTATCGCAGAGTATCTTTTCGATGGAAGACATGTTTCCATGATTGTCAGAAGCAACGCACAGTTTCAGCATTTCAGTATATAATCCGCTCCTTTTATGACTTCCCTGTCGCTGAGACCGTCAAAACCGGTCTGTCTGAGGCATTCATAGGCACCTATGGCCACGCAGTTGGAAAGATTAAGGCTTCTCGCGTCATCCCTCATGGGGATCCTGTAGCACGAATCGAGATTTTCCTTCAGTATCTGCTTGTCTATGCCCGTCGATTCCTTTCCGAAGACCATATATATGTCCTGTGAAGGATCAAATACGCATTCCTCGAAAGACTTCATGCCGTATCTTGTGAAGAACACGAACTGTCCTTCCTTGTCTTTCCTGAAACTTTCCCAGTCATGATAGACTGTATAGTCAAGATCCTTGCGGTAGTCAAGACCGCTCCTTCTGAGATGTTTCTCGTCAAGCGTAAAACCCAGAGGCTCGATCAGATGCAGCTTGATCCTGAAAACACTGCATGTACGCATGATGTTGCCGGTATTCTGAGGGATCTCCGGCTCATATAATACTATGTTTATCATTGGCTCTTCTTTCCGACAATATGCAATACCAGATAGAACGCCATGACCAGTATGACGAAAGTGATGACTATGTATATGACGAGATTGTTGAAGAATTCAGGCGGAACGATCATGATCAGGATGTCTTTCCTGAGATCAAGTATCCAAAGTTCGTTGGAAGCGAAAAAAACATGATGGAAAGCCGTCCAGAAAGAATCAAAATCGATGACTATCCATACGGCAAGTACGGTTATCACGATCATGATGATCTTCAGGACTCTGCTGTAGGCTTTATACAAGTCTGAAAGCGGCTGTTTTTTTAATATCATCCAGAAGATTCCCAGAACAACAATGACAAAAGATGCTATGCACAGACAGCTGGTGGCCAGATTGAGTTTCCTTACATCGACCATGTGCAGTTTCTCGTCATCGGTATAGACTTCCCTCAAAGAACCTTTGATCTCCATCTTCCTGTCGAGACTTGCATCGGGATCGTTGAGATAGTCAAGCGTGAATTCCGTAAGATCCGCCAGATCTTCATCCGAAAAACCGATGTATTCGCTGATATGTTTGCCGTAAAGCATGATGCTGTCATGCTGCTTCCTGTAGAACTCCAGGTTGAACGACCAAAAATGCACACTCGCCAGAAGTGCGCACAGTATGAAACATGCAGATATCAGATAACATATACTAGAGTTTTTCTTTTGCATCGAGTATCCATTTCTTCAGAGCCTTGGCTCTGTGGGAATGTTCGTTCTTGTAAACCATACCCAGTTCCGCTTCCGTCTTGTTGTATTCGGGGATGACGAAGATCGGATCGTATCCGAATCCTTCATGGCCGGCTTTCTCCCTGGCTATGAATCCTTCGTTCGTTCCCGTATAATACGAAACATTTCCGTTCTCTTCGATGAAACACATGCAGTCCACGAACTGTGCTCCCCTGTCGTCGGTATCTTTCATCATCTCGATGATCCTGTCGCATTTCTTGTCGTAGTCCAGTTCCGCAAGGAATCTGGCGGAGTATATGCCGGGACCTCCGTTGAAATAATCTATGCATATGCCGGAATCATCGGCGATGGTAGGAAGATGGAAAAGATCGTAGTAGAACTTCGCCTTGATATAGGCGTTCTCTTCGAATGTCTGTCCGTTCTCTTCGGGTTCTTCATGACAATCCATCTCCTTTGGGCATGTGACTTCCATATCGACGCCATTCTGCCTGAGGATGGTCTCTATCTCGTCTATCTTGTGCGCGTTGTTAGACGCTATGAACAGTTTCTTCATCGTCAGTCTATCCTGAACCTTTCTATGATTGTCTGTACCAGAGGATTCCTCACCACATCGTCGTTGCCGAATTCGATGACGGCTATGTTCCTGATGTCCGCAAGCTTTTCTTTCGCCAGTATCAGTCCGCTCCTGCTTCTGGCGATATTCAGGTCTATCTGGCTCGGGTCGCCGTTGACGATCATCTTGGAACTAAATCCCAGCCTGGTCAGAAACATCAGCATCTGCTTGTCGGTGGTATTCTGCGCCTCATCAAGGATGACGAAAGCCTCATCCAGCGTACGTCCTCTCATGTATGCCAGAGGTATAACTTCGATGATGCCTTTCTCTATCAGTTTCTCTTTCTGTTCGCTTCCCAGTATCGCATCAAGAGCGTCGTATATCGGCATGAGATATGGATCTACCTTCTCCTTGAGATCTCCCGGAAGGAATCCCAGCGACTCTCCCGCTTCTACGGCAGGTCTGGTGATGATTATCTTCTTGACCTTGTCTTTCTTTAAATATGTGACGGCCATAAGCACGGCCAGGAAAGTCTTTCCCGTTCCCGCGGGACCGAGACAGAACACAAGGTCGTTTCTCTCTATGTCCTTTACGAATCTGTACTGATTGTAGGTCTTGCATCTGTAAGGCTTGCCGTTGTGGGCATAGGCGATGACTTCTTCCTTGTAGTCGTCCTCGACCACATCCTTGAGATCGATGAAAGACTGCTTGATGAGATCGCGGTCTATTATATTCGACTGCGATGCTCTGACGATGCCGTCAAGCTGTCTTTCGAATTTGACCGACAGCTCCTCGTCGTCTGACAGCAGTTTCAGGCAGTCGTCCCTGAAAACGATGCCGCAGTCGTATAGTTCTTCAAGCAGAAGAAGATTGGCATCGTTGAGGCCTATTATATTCTGTATCTGTTCAGCGCTCAGATCTTTGAGACTATATTCCATAGAATTATTTTAAGATAAACGGCCTTTCGTTTTCCATATAAACAAATAAAGTCAGCGCTTGCTGACTTTACTTAGATCTTCTCAGTTTCCTGGCGTTCTCTCTCTTTAATCTTTTCTTGACGCCCGGTTTTACATAATATTCTCTTTTCCTTACCTCAAGAAGAGTGCCATTGCGGGAAACCTGTCTCTTGAAACGACGAAGAGCATCATCGAGCTGTTCGTTTTCCTTGACGACCACTTTTGCCATAATTTCACCCCCTTCTTGCTTAAGCACTAATGATTATATAGGAATTATTCCCCTTTTTCAATAAGTTTCGTTCCTGACGAAGTACCGATGCGGTTTGCGCCGAGTTCGATCATCTTCAGGAAATCTTCCTTGGTCTTGACGCCGCCTGCGGCCTTGATCAGACAGTTGTCTTTAACGGTCTTCTTCAGCAGCGCAACGTCTTCGAATGTGGCGCCTCCCGTAGAGAATCCGGTTGATGTCTTGACGAAATCGGCTCCGGCTTCAAGGATGCATCTGCAGGCGTTGACTTTCTCTTCGTCGGTCAGAAGACATGTCTCGATGATGACCTTGAGCACTTTATCTCCGCAGGCTTCCTTGATCTGTCTGATCTCGTTCGTCACGTAGTCAAGATCATTGTCCTTGAGTCTGCCGATATTGATGACCATATCGACTTCATCAGCTCCCTTGCTGATGGCGTCTCTGGTCTCGAATACCTTGGATTCGGTCGTCATGGCGCCCAGAGGGAAACCGATGACGCAGCACACCAGAACGTCGCTTCCTTCCAGCTGTTTCCTGCAGAATTCGATGTTGCAGGTATTGACGCAGACTGATTTGAAATCATATTCCCTGGCCTCGTCGCAGAGTTTCTTTATGGCCTCCAGCGATGCATCGGCCTTCAGCAGCGTGTGATCGATATACTTAGCAAGCTTCATTTTCTTCTCTCCTTCTTTTATCTATGAATTTTCTGGCATAGTACCTGTCTCCGTGGTAGTATTCCTTGCCCAGTCCCATTTCCAGAAACATTTCATTGCCTTTTCCTATTATCAGCAGCACGTCGTTTCTGTTCAGCAGGTCGATGGCGTTCTCGATGGCTATCGAACGCATCGGACAGTGGACGACTTTGTTGGTCCTGCTGAATCTGCTGCATCTGTCGAGGATGTTCATTACTTCCCCTTCCAGCGATTCATTTTCCGTAAGTATTATGACATCCAGATACTTCTCGCATGTCTCCACTATCTTCTGCAGACGGCTGTCTCCGTCGGAATAGTTTATCGATATGACGCCTATGGCCTTGTTTCTCTGCTTTACAAGATTGGCGTACTTGCAGATC
Source organism: Erysipelotrichaceae bacterium (assembly GCA_017614055.1). GTDB lineage: Bacteria > Bacillota_I > Bacilli_A > Erysipelotrichales > Erysipelotrichaceae > Colivicinus. Next base: position 7,927 of record JAGACP010000180.1, read on the forward strand.
TGTTCGATCGAGTATACATCGTAGGCGCTGTCGATGATGATGTCGTATTCGTCGTCGACTCTTTCCATGACTCCGTCGACCTGTTCGGCATGGCGGAACTTCTCGGCAAGATCCTTCATGTCATGGCCTTTCTGGTTGAGTGCCGCAATGGCGGCAGCCAGGTTGTATACGCTGGATATGCCCTGAAGATTGGTGATGAACTCATATGTCTGGCCCTCGTAAACTATCCTGAATCTGCTTCCGTTCTGCGAGATGCCAAGGTCCTTTATGCGGTAAGTCGCCTCGCTGTTGAATCCGTATGTCACGTGTCCGGCTACACAGTCGCTTACCTGTCCGTATGATTCATCATCTATGTTGAGTATCACTCTGCAGTCATCTTCAAGCGTATAGAGATACTTTCTCAGCTGGATGTAGTAGTCATCGCTGTAGAAATCGCTCGATGTCCTGTTGGTACAGGTATATATGAAGAAATTCGGATCGATGCAGTCGAGCTTCTGCAGGTTAAGCTGCCTGACGCTGGCTTCGAAAGTGCACGATCCTATGCCTTTGTTCCTGATGTTGTCGAGCAGTCTTATATTTTCAAGGATGTTCAGCGTCGAAAAAGATGATTTAAGTCTTGAATCGCTGTAATTTATACCCAGAATGCCGATGTATGCGCAGGATGAAACACTGTTGAGATAATAGTTTATGAATGTGGCTACGGATGACTTTCCGTAGTTTCCGGAAACCACATAGGTATCCACCTTTTCGTTCGGATAGTAGTAGAACTTGTTGGCGATCTTGTTCAGGGTATTGTTGACATTCTGGACTTTGATGAATATCGCCCTGTCCTTGTCGGCGATTTCCTTGCTGTAGACGATGACCTTCGCACCGTTGTTTATCGCCTCGTCGATGTAGTTGTGTCCGTCGTACTTTATTCCGCTGAGGCAGAAGAAAATGGCG
>JAGACP010000181.1 GCA_017614055.1 Erysipelotrichaceae bacterium
ATGGTCTTCGGCCATTTTCTGATATTCGCTGAATGTTTCACTGACATTATCAGGGAAAACAACGCCTGCGAAACGCAGCAGGAAGAACACGGTGGCGGACATCCCTTTCGTTACGAAAGGAACTTCCTCGTTGCCGACATCGAGATGATAGACCTTCATGTGTTCATCTTCACTGAGCTCTCCGTTATCGGTGATGAAATGGACTGTGACGCCGGCTTCCTTCAGCATCCTTACGACGTTCAGGGTGTTCTTCGATCTTCCCGACTGGGAGATGACGATGTAGAAACTGTTCCTGTCGATCTTCTCGCAGTTGACGAAGGTATAAGGCGTATGGATGAAGATCTCTTTATCCAGACCGTCCCTCATTCCGTAGCGGGCACAGTTTGTGGCGTTGTTGGAAGAACCGCTGGCGATGACCGTCAGCGATCCGGCACCGGAAGCGTCGAAATCACTGCGCAGTCTGAGATAGTCGCCTCTGCCGCGGTGCTCATCCATATATACCGGGATCTCGTTTATGTAATCCAGCATCGTTTTCATTGTTTTACCTGATAATGAAGGCTCACATATGTGAGCCTTCATCCTTTTCTAATCTCCTAAAAGATCTTTGGCTTGTTTCAATATCGAGGCACCGTCACACATTCCGTATGCCATCATATCGATAGCTGCAGAAGGCAGGTCAGGATATCTTTCCTGAAGAGGCTTGAGATTGAATCTTACCTGAGGTCCGAGCAATACGACATCGGCTTCCTCGATCTTCGGTTCGTTGATCTTGAACGGTACCGCTTCGATCTCGCACTCATAGCCTTCATCAGCAGCTGCCTTTTCCATTTTCGAAACCAGCAGGCTTGTAGACATGCCCGCTGCGCAGCATAACAAAATCTTCCTCATAAACTACTCTTCTTTCGCTTTCTCCATTTCAAGCTCGATGGCTTCCTGCTTCTTGAAGAACGGTCTGTATACGAGGAACGAAATGACGATCTCGATAGCGTTCCAGATGGCTGCAGGGATATTGAAGCCTGTGGCCAGATAAGCACCGATGATCGGAGGAGTGGTCCAAGGAACTTCGACACATACTCTGCCGATGATGTTGAACTGCATCAGCAGCCATGTGCAGATGGTCAGGATCACGGATACACCGATGTAAGGAATAGCCAGGACTGGGTTCATGACGACCGGAGCACCGAAGGTCTGCGGTTCGTTGATGTTGAACAGGCCAGGCAGGACGGAGAGCTTGCCGAGCTCGTTGTATCTCTTTGATTTAGACAGCAGCATGTTGATGACCAGACCGATGGTGCAGCCTGTGCCGGTGAATACGACGAACATCGGCGAGAACGTTGCGATGTTAGGGATCGCAGCACCGTTCTTGAAGGCTTCCATGTTTTCGGCCATGAGAGCCAGTGTGATAGGCTCAGCGATCGGGGCCAGCGTCATATCGCCATGGATACCGACGACCCAGAGCAGGCACATCAGGAAGACATACAGCACATAGCCAGGCAGCGAGTTCATGCCCTTTACAAGAGGTGAGAACAGTGCGGTGATGACGCCGTTGACATCGATGTTGAGAACGATCCTGATCAGCCAAGCCAGAAGCAGGCAGACGAGACCAGGGATCAGGCAGGTGAACGAGTTCGATACTGCTGGAGGAACGCCGTCAGGCATCCTGATCGTGATGTTCTTCTGGACCAGGAACCTGTAGATCATCGTTACCGCATAGGATACGACGATGGCGCAGAACATACCGGCAGCAGAGAAGACTTCAAGGTTCACACCGCCTTCAGACAGCGTCAGCATGAAGAAAGTAGCTACAGCTACGGCGACGTTGCTTATCGGGTCGACTCCGTACTGAACGGCCATGTTGTAGGAAACGCCGATCAGTGCCAGAATGCCCAGACAGTCAAGCGTTACCGTTGAGAAACAGTAGATGTAGTCTGCATACTGATCCGTAAAAGCCATCCATGACTCTACCGGGAACTGTCCAACGATAAGAGCGAACGCACCGATGATAGAGAATGGAATGATGATGGTTACACCATCTCTTACAGCGCTGAGGAACTTGTTCTGTGCAAGCTTGTTTGCTGCAGGAAGAAGTTTCTCCTCTAACCAATTACCCATGATTAATCCCCCTTTTCGAATTATGGTACCTGAAGTACCGAGTAATGATTCTAATATAATTATATAACCCGTTAGTAAACGCTTACAATACCTGTAGGATGCATGAATGAGCATCATACGTATCTGCTATAATGAAGGCAGAAAAGGGATGCTCAGGCATCCTCTGAGAGGAAACAGATGTCCATAATCATCACCGAATACAGAGACGAGTATCTTGACGACATCAGAGGCATAAACCTGGCCGTTTCCACCCATCCTGACAGGCCTTGGGAAGAAAAGGAACTGTGCCGGCACCTCTACATCGACTACTATGCCTTCAATGCGAAAGACAGCTGTTTCGTTGCGCTCGACACAGAAAACAATGAGGTCCTGGGTTACATCATAGCCGAGCCTGACTTTCAGCGCTACAAAAACCATATCCTCAACGAATACATGCCGGAAGCCAAAGCTTTGAGAGAGGATTTCGAGGACATCCTGAAGGAAGAGATCAGGCCGTATGAAAAGTGGAATGGCGAATACGATGCCCACATGCACATGGACGTCAAACCAGGTCATCAGCATCAGGGCATCGGCACCATGCTGATCCAGAGGATGTTTGAACATCTCAAGGATATCGGAAGCAAGGGAGTCATGCTGCAGGTATCGAAGAGGAACGAAAACGCCAACCGTTTCTACGAGAAGAACGGCATGGAGATCATAGATGAAGCTGAATGCTACATAAGAGGTAAGAAGCTATGAGTACGATCGGAATATCCCTGTATCTTGATTACTGCGATCTTGAGACCTGCATGAAGAAGATCGATAGAGCGGCCGAGCTGGGCTACAGCGAATGCTTTACGTCGTTCAATTTCGCGGAATACCGTTTTCCGGGAGAAAGGAAGGATACGGACGAAAACAGGAAGAAGCTCATCGGATACGCCAACAGCAGAGGTCTCCGCTTCCATATTGACATAACCCGCAACCTGCTTTACAGCATGGGCGGAAGCATCAGCGATCTTTCCTGCTTCAAAGAGCTCGGCATTCCTGTCATCAGACTGGACGGAGGCTTCGAACCAGAGGAAGTCGCGGAACTGACCAGGAACGGTTCAGGCATCCTCATCGAAGACAACCTTTCCAATTATGTCCTCATGAAGAAGACGCTTCCGATCGTGAAAGAGAAAGGCGATCTGAGCCAGTATCTTGCCTGTCTCAATTTCTTCCCAAGAAACTATACCGGGCTGAAGATGGAAGAAGCGGCAGAGATGGCCAGGGAACTCAAGGCATGCGGAGGCATGGTTGGAGGATTCATCGGTTCGCTGTACTCGCCGACGCAGATGAACGATACGTCGACAGGCACTCCTTCGATCGAGGAACACCGTTTCCTTCCGGCATCCGTACAGATGAGCGAGATGCTGCTGAACGGTTTCGACTACGTGCTGTTCGGGGATTCCGATCCATCGGATGAAGAACTGGAAGCAGCGGCCTCTGCGCACAGGTGTTTTGAAGAAGGATATGTGGAGATACCTTGCTACTTCGATGACATCGATCCTGAAATCCTTGAGAAGATCAGATCGACGGACTTCCTTTCACGCATCGACCATGCCGAAAAGGTAATCAGAGGCACGCAGTCACGAGGCATCGACATGAAGCTTTACAACACTATCAGCAGGAACAGATACTGCATCACCTTGGACAACATCCTCTCCAACCAGTACAGGGGAGAGTTGCAGATATGTCTTGAAGAGCTTCCTGCCGAAAGGTTCGTAAACGTCATCGGTCAGGTCAGGCCGTATGCCGTGAGACTGCTTAAATACATCCATCAGGAACCGGTTCATTTCCGTCTGGTCTGAACAGGATCTGAAAGGTATACTGCCGGTATATCCCGAAGCGGATCCGTGTTGATTTAACAGTGAATATCTGTTATATTAACCTCGCAACAGTAAAAGAAAGGAGGTCATCGTAAATGTCAAAGAGAACTATTGCAGCAGCGAAAGAAACAAAGACAGTTTTTAATAATGTGATGACCTCGGTTCGTACGTTTTAGTACTGATGAAGCAATGATCCTATGCTTATCGAGCCGTGGCATCCGTGTCACGGCTTTTTATAAAAACCGGGTCATCATTAGAAATAACAGAAAGGATAAACAGCTCTACAGAGCTGTATGGAAAGAAAATGAATAAGAAGACAATGATGGAAGAATTTGCCCGCAAGGCATATGAAAAAGGTGCTTTCAACGGGACCTGGCTCTATGCCGAGAACGGGGAGATCGTATCGAAGGGCGCTTTAGGTTTCCGCGATGCGGACGACAAGCTTCCGATGGAAGAAGACACCATCTTCGAGATGGCCTCGGTAACGAAGATCTTTACGGCTACGGCGGTAATGCTTCTGGCAAGAGAGGGCAGGCTGAGCC
>JAGACP010000182.1 GCA_017614055.1 Erysipelotrichaceae bacterium
CCAATCTCTTGGTGATTGCAGCTGTTAATGTTGTCTTACCATGGTCAACGTGACCGATAGTACCAATATTGACGTGTTCCAGGGAACGGTCAAATTTTTCTTTTGCCATCTTAAGTTTTTCCTCCTAATTAAACAATTATTATTTTAAGATAAAACACCATATTTAGCAATTCTAACCGGCGTTTTTCTTGGCAATATCATCGGCTATGCTCTGCGGAACTTCTTCATAGTGATCCATCTGCATCATGTAGTTCGCACGACCCTGAGTGTTGGATCTGAGGTCCGTTGCATATCCGAACATCTGTGACAGAGGAACGTACGCCCTTACGACGGTTGCGTTGCCTCTTTCTTCCTGGTCATTGATATGACCGCGGCGTTTCGTGATGTCTCCCATTACTGTTCCCAGATACTCGGTAGGGACGGTGACTTCCACGTCCATGACCGGTTCAAGGAGCACCGGGTGACATTTCTTGGCGGCTTCTTTCAGCGCCAGGCTGGCGGCTGTCTTGAACGCCATCTCCGACGAGTCGACCTCATGGTACGATCCGTCGAACAGCGTGGCCTTGATGTCTACGACCGGATAACCGGCCACAAGACCATTCTCCAGGGCGGCCCTGAGGCCTTCCTGTGTCGGCTTGATGTATTCCTTCGGAACGGTTCCGCCGACGATCGCATCGACGAATTCGAAGCCTTTGCCTTTTTCGTTGGGTTCAAACCTGATCCAGACATGTCCGTACTGACCGTGACCTCCGGTCTGTCTGACGAACTTGCCTTCGCAGTCGGCCGTTCCCTTGATCGTCTCACGATAGGCGACCTGAGGCTTGCCGACGTTGCATTCGACCTTGAACTCCCTCTTCATCCTGTCGACGATGATGTCCAGATGCAGCTCGCCCATGCCGGCGATGATGGTCTGACCCGTTTCTTCGTCCGTATAGGTCCTGAAGGTAGGGTCTTCCTCGGCCAGCTTGGCCAGCGCATTGTCCATCTTGTCGGAATCGGCCTTGGTCTTAGGTTCCACGGACATCTGTATGACAGGTTCCGGGAAGACCATGGATTCCAGGATGATCGGGTGTTTGTCGTCGCACAGGGTATCACCCGTAGTAGTGTTTTTCAGTCCTACAGCTGCAGCTATGTCGCCGGCATCGACCTCTTCGATGTCAGCACGGTGATTCGCGTGCATCTGTACCAGTCTTCCAAATCTTTCCTTGTAGTCTTTAGTGGCGTTGAGCACATACGATCCCGCCTTGGCCACTCCCGAATAGACGCGGAAGTAAGTCAGTCTGCCGACGAACGGGTCGGTCATGACCTTGAACGCCAGCGCGGCGAACGGTTCGTCGTCGCTAGGATGTCTCACAGCCTCGTCCCCGTATTTGCTGGTTCCTTTGATGGATGGAACATCCAGCGGAGAAGGCAGGTATTCGACGATGGCGTCCAGCAGCAGCTGTATGCCTTTGTTCTTGTAGGCCGAACCGCACAGCACCGGGAAGAATTCCGAACTGATGACGGCTTTTCTGATCGCCTGCTTGACGAGACTCACTTCAGGCTCTTTTCCGTCGAGGAATACTTCCATCAGTTCGTCGTCATAGTCGCAGAGTTTCTCGATGAGAATGCCTCTCAGTCTTTCTACTTCCTCAAGATACTGCTCCTCGATGTCCATCTCCTTGATATCCGTTCCCTGATCGTTGAGATACATGTACTGTCTTCTCTCGACCAGGTCGATGATACCTCTGAAGGTGTTCTCGGATCCCACCGGCATCTGGATCGCGGCCGCGTTGGCGGCGAGCTTGTCGCCGATCGATCTTACCGACATCAGGAAATCCGCGCCTGTCGCATCCATCTTGTTCGCGAAGACGATCCTCGGGACCTTGTAGGTCGTAGCCTGTCTCCAGACAGTCTCGGTCTGAGGTTCGACTCCCGCCTTCGAGTCAAGGACGGTCACGGCGCCATCGAGCACTCTCAGGGATCTTTCGACCTCAACCGTGAAGTCGACGTGACCAGGCGTATCGATGATGTTGACGCGCGTATCCGGCAGCTGTTTCTTGGAACCGTGCCAGAACGTGGTCGTCGCAGCGGAAGTGATGGTTATTCCTCTTTCCTGTTCCTGCTCCATCCAGTCCATCTGGCTGGCACCGTCGTGTGTTTCGCCGATCTTGTGTGTTTTTCCGGTAAAGAAAAGAATTCTCTCGGTACAGGTAGTCTTGCCTGCATCGATATGTGCCATGATGCCAATATTTCTTGTATTCTCTAAAGCATATTGACGTGACATAATTCTTTTTCCTTTCTAATTACCAGCGATAATGTGCGAATGCTTTGTTTGCTTCTGCCATCTTGTGGGTATCGTCCTTCTTCTTGACGGACTGACCGATACCGTTGGAGGCGTCGATGATCTCGGCAGCCAGCCTCTGTTCCATGGTCCTTTCAGACCTCAGTCTCGCATAGTTGACGATCCATCTGAGACCAAGAGTAAGTCTTCTCTCATCGGATACTTCAACAGGGACCTGGTAGTTGGCTCCGCCGACTCTTCTTAATTTCAATTCCAGTTCAGGCATGACATTGTCCAATGCTTTCTCGAATACTTCCATTGGCTGCTGTCCTGTCTTCTGTTCAACGATGTCGAATGCATTATATAGAATATTCTGTGCAACACCTTTTTTACCATCTAACATGATTTTGTTGATTAAGCGTGTTACAAGCTTTGAATTATAGATAGGATCTACTAATACATCTCGCTTCGCTATGTGTCCTTTTCTAGGCATCTTTAATCTCCTTTCATGTTTTACTTAGGTTTCTTTGCACCGTACAGGGAACGGCCCTGCATCCTGTTATCGACACCGGCGCAGTCCAGACATCCTCTGATGATGTGATAACGCACACCAGGGAGGTCCTTGACACGTCCGCCACGGATCATGACAACAGAGTGTTCCTGAAGGTTGTGTCCGATACCGGGGATGTAAGCTGTGACTTCCATACCGTTCGACAGACGGACACGGGCATACTTTCTCAAAGCCGAGTTAGGCTTCTTAGGGGTCATCGTACCGACACGGGTGCAGACGCCTCTTTTCTGCGGAGAAGACAGGTCGATCGGACGGGACTTCAGAGAGTTGTAACCCTTGTTCAGAGCCGGAGCCTTAGACTTGTAAGTTCTCGCTTTTCTGCCTTTTCTTACTAACTGATTGATTGTTGGCATTTTATCTCCTTTCTTTATTTATGCACACTTTTACAGGTGTGCCACTTTTCTGACTTATATATAGATCCTTTCGGATCTTGATTGGTCAGCTCTAATATATTATCAAATACATTATCCCGAAATCAAGTGTTTTCTCTCATTTTTATAAAATATATAAATACACTGAACAACACCCGACCATATTCATATATCATATATTTATGAAACAGACAAGAAAAACGGCATTCCTCGGACTGGGCATAGCCCTGTACATAGTCCTTTCCACCTTCGTGATAATCCCCATAGTGAACAGGATCAAGCTCGATCTGGGATACATCGTCTTCGGAGCGTATCTGAATGTTTTCGGAATACCGGCGACCATCGTGGGCGTGGCCGGATGCATCATCGCCAACCTGCTCAAGGGCGGTTCCTTCCCGATAGCCTGGGCGACCGGGCAACTGTTCATCGGACTGAGTCTGGGATATCTGCTTCCAAGGACGAAGAAGACCTGGCTGAAGATCGTCTATGCGATCATCAGCTGCTTCATCGGCATCGTCGTCATCAAGACAGCGATAGAAGTGCCTCTGTTCAGACTTCCGCTGGTCGCCAAGATCATGAGCAACTCCGCAGCCTTCGTTGCGGACACGATCCCCCTGATCATCGGCATCCTCATTTCAGGCAAGATCAAACTAAGATGAAGAAAGAACTGATGTCCGTGCACGGACTTCTGGACGACGAGCTCAATGAAGAACTGAATGAGATCTGTCTTAAGGAAGGCAGGGATCTTTCTCTTTCGGACAGATTCTTCAGGATCCCTCTGCACGTGTCGCTCAAAAGAAGTTTTTATGCCGATGATGAGCAGATAAAGGACGATATAGAAAAGTTCCTCGAAGGGAAAATGATACACTGCGGGGGATTCGAGCTGTTCAAGGTGAGGGACATGCTGTGGCTGAAAGTTAACGACTGTCCCGAACTGTACGAGATACATGAACGGCTGGATGATATGCTGAAGGACAGATACGACATTCCCATAGATGAATTCGACAGGAGATACTGCCCTCATATCAGCCTTTTCTCCGGGTGCTCTCAGGAGAAGCTCGACATGATATATGACAGACTTTCCGGAAAGATAACGGGAAGAAGCTTCATCATAGACAGCTGCTATGTGGGGACAGAGAAGGACAGACGCTAAAGTTTATCTTTTTCTTTCATTATTGTGTTATCATTAATAAGCAGTCAGAGCGGTGTGTAGCTCAGCTTGGTAGAGCGTTGCGTTCGGGACGCAGAGGTCACAGGTTCAAATCCTGCCACACCGACCATTCAACAGAAACGATACCGGAAGGTATCGTTTTAATATGCCTCTTAGGCAGTGAGGGATATCGTATAATAGAGATGAAGAAACGAGGTGCGACATATGGAGCAGATAATAAAGAGCCTTCTTGAGAACGACCTGTACAAGTTCTCCATGGGACAGGCCATCTATCATCAGTTTTCCGACTACAAGACGACCTGGTCTTTCAAGTGCAGGAACAAGGACGTGAAGTTCTCCGAAGAGACGGTCGAAGAGATAAGGAACCAGATAAGACTGTTCTGCGGTCTGAGATTCACCGAGGATGAGCTGGATTATCTCAACAACATCAGATGGATCAAGGGAAGCTATGTGGATTTCCTGAGGCTGTGGAAACCGAGATACGAGGATTTCACGATAGAACTTCAGGAAGACGGAACGCTGTTCCTTGAGACCTACGGCACGTGGCTGAACACTTCGATGTATGAAGTTCCGACGCTGGCGATCGTCAATGAGGTCTATTTCAGGATGAATCACGACTATCAGAAACTGTTCGAAGACTTCAAGGTGAAAGCCGACGAGAAAGTCAGGGATGTCGCGGAAGGAAAGTATCTGCTGGGATCTTATTCGGAATTCGGTCTGCGCCGCAGACTGTCGTCCGAGGCCCAGGAATATATAGTCAAAGAACTGGCAAAGGTCAAGAGCGGACCATCGAAGTTCCTGGGAACTTCCAATGTCTACCTTGCCAGGAAATATGATCTTACTCCGGTGGGGACCATGGCCCATGAATGGATCATGTGCGTCGGTCAGGGCAACCACAGGCACAATCCGGCATATTCCAACTATTATTCGCTGGAAGCCTGGGTCAAAGAATACGGAGTGCTGAATGGAACCGCTCTTACGGATACGATCACGACCGACTGTTTCCTGAGGGACTTCAATCTGACGTTCGCGACGCTGTTCTCGGGCGTAAGACACGACTCGGGAGATCCGATCGAATGGGGCGAGAAGATGCTCAAGCAGTACGAGACCCTGGGCATCGATCCGGTAAACAAGACTCTGCTGTTTTCCGACAGTCTCAATTTCGAGAAGGCCGACGAGATCTGCCGTCATTTCTCCGGAAGATGCAAGGTGGCTTTCGGCATCGGGACCTATCTGTCCAACGATACAAGCGTCGAGCCTCTGAACATAGTCATGAAAGTGACCAAGTGCAACGGACAGGATGTCGCCAAGATATCCGATGTAGACGGCAAAGGCATGTGCAAGAACCAGAGCTATGTCGATTATCTCAACAGAAGCATCGACTGGCGCATGAAGAACGAGGTGGTAAAGAATGTTTGATGCAGTGAAAGAGAAAGAAAGAATCGTTGAATTCATCAGGAACTATTATCGGGAAAACAATCTGAAGGGAGCCGTTCTGGGCATCTCCGGAGGAAAGGATTCCGGAGTCGTGGCAGGGCTGATGTGCGAAGCCATCGGTGCGGAGAATGTCGTGGGGCTTACATTGCCTTGTCATTCCAAGGCTGCCGACGCAAACGATGCGCAGCTCGTCGCGGAGAAGTTCGGCTTTGAACTGCTGAACATCGACCTTACCGAGGTCTACGACAGCTTCAAGGATCAGATAAAGCTGCTCGGAGACTATACCGAGGAACAGACGAAGAATTCCGACATCAACATCAAGCCGCGCATGAGGATGATGTCCGTATACTACATGGCTGCGCTGATGTCCGCCCTGAAGGGAGGGACATATATCGTTCCCGGCACCAGCAACGCCTGTGAACTGTACGTAGGCTATTTCACCAAAGGCGGCGATTCCGTCTACGACATCGCGCCTATATATTCATTGACCGTCGATGAAGTAATCAAGGTCGGTGAAGTGCTGGGAGTGCCCGAGAAGGTCCTGTACAGAACGCCTGATGACGGCATTTCCGGACAAAGTGACGAAGACAAGCTCGGCGTTTCATACAAAGCCATCGCTGCCGTCATGAACGGCGAGGAAGTCGATGAAGAGACCAGACAGAAGGTGGAGAAGCTTCACCGCGGTTCAAGACACAAGTTCAACATACCTGTATACAGAAAGGACGAATGATGAAAGTCGGGGTATTCTGCGGATCTTTCTCGCCGGTCCACAAGGGGCACATCAGGATAGCCCGGGCGTGTCTTGAGCAGAAACTGGTCGACGAAGTCCTGATCATCGCGACGGGAGACTACTGGGACAAGCACAATTCCATCTCTCTTGAAGACAGGATCGCCATGCTGGAGATGGTGGCGACCCCGGGCATCACGGTAGACCGCAGATACAACGGATATCCGTATACGTATCAGATCTTCGAACAGCTCGAGAAGGACCGTCCCGATGACGAGTTCGCCCTGATACTCGGCGGAGACAATGTCGTCAATTTCGACCGCTGGAAGAACTTCGAGATGCTGATGGGATACGATCTCATCGTCGTCGGAAGAGACGAAAATGACAGGGACGTCATCGACGGATTCATGCGCAGATATGACAAGAAGAACTATCAGATACTGAATATCGAAAACATCGACATCAGTTCGACATACATCAGGGAACACATAGACGACTATGAAGCGATCGAAGACATGATCGATGAAGGAGTGTACGGATACATGACAAAAATCAAAAAAACATCTGCGACCCAGCACGAGATCACGGAAAGACATGATCTGCTGGACGGAAACGGCCATCTGATCGAGACCGGCTACGCAAAAAGTCTCATCCTTGACTATGACAGGAAAGCCATCAAGGCCAATTCATTGAGGATCAAGGAATGGGACTACTATCTCATATACAACGACGATTTCGCTATCGCTCTCACCGTTGACGACAACTCGTACATGGCGCTGGATTCGATATCCATCATCGATTTCAGGGAAAGATGGGAGCACACCAATTCGCCGATGAAGGCCATGACCATGGGAAACAGGAATTTCCCGAAATCATCCGTGGCAGGCGATGTCAAAGGCGAAGGCAAGAACTACAGGATAGAGTTCCTGCACAAGGATGATTCCAGAGTCCTCAATTTCTTCATGAAGAACTTCGACGGAGACAAGGACATCGAAGGATCCATAACGCTATACAAGGAACCTGACGAGTCCATGGTCATAGTCACCCCTTACAAGGAAAGCAAGGTTCATTTCTACTACAACCAGAAGATCAACTGCATGCCTGCGGAA
>JAGACP010000183.1 GCA_017614055.1 Erysipelotrichaceae bacterium
CTCTTGCGGACGGCACATGCGTCATCAAGCACGGAGACAGGAAGGATCTGTTCTCTTCGCATCAGGCATGTCCGAAATGTGGATTCACCGTTCCTACGCTTGAACCGAGGCTGTTCTCTTTCAACTCCCCTTTGGGTGCCTGCGACCAGTGCAAGGGCCTGGGAGTGACGATGTCGGTGGATCTGGACTATCTGATGCCCGACATGAGCAAGTCCATAGCCGAAGGCGGAATAAAGTATTACAAGAACATCTACGGTTCGAATAATCTTGAATGGCAGAACTTTTCAAGACTGCTCGAGCACTACAACATATCGGAAGACAAGCCTCTTAACAAGATGAGCAAAAAGGAGATGGACATCATCCTTTACGGTTCCGACGAGGAGATAAAGTACACCGTGACTTCCACGGGAGGAACCACCTACAGCAAGTACGGCTACATCGAGGGAGTCAAGACGCTGATCGAAAGAAGATTCGAGGAGACCCAGTCGAAGTTCGGCAAGGAATACTACGGATCGTTCATGGTCGAATCGGAATGCGACAAGTGCCACGGTGCAAGACTCAACGAGAAGGTCCTTTCGGTAAAGGTGGGAGGATTGAATATACACGAGTTCACCTGCATGTCCATAGTTGAAGCAAACAGGTTCCTCGATCAGCTGAAGTTCGATCCGATGAGGGCGGAGATAGCTTCTACGCTTCTGAACGAGCTCAAGAGCAGGCTCAGATTCCTGGCCGATGTGGGACTTGATTATCTCACGCTGGACAGAGTGGCCGGTTCGCTTTCAGGCGGCGAGGCGCAGAGGATAAGACTGGCTACCCAGATAGGCTCGGCGCTGACGGGAGTCCTTTATGTGCTGGACGAACCTTCGATAGGTCTTCATCAGAAGGACAACGCCAAGCTCATAGACACTCTGAAGAAGATGAGGGATCTGGACAATACGATCATCGTCGTCGAACATGACGCGGAGACCATGATGTCCAGCGACTATATAGTGGATATCGGTCCGGGTGCGGGCAAGGAAGGCGGAGAGGTCGTCTTCTTCGGCACGCCCGAGGAGATATTGAAAGACGAGAACTCCATCACCGGGCAGTATCTTTCTTTCAGGAAACAGATACCTGTACCTGAAAAGAGAAGGAAAGGCAACGGCAAGTACATAACGATCGTCGGCGCATCCGAAAACAACCTCAAGGACATCGACGTGAAGTTCCCTCTGGGAAAGTTCATATGCGTGACGGGAGTATCGGGATCGGGCAAGTCATCGCTTGTCATCGAGACCATGACCAAGGCGATCATGAAGTCTCTGGACAGGGTGAAGATAAGACCGGGCAAGGCCAGAAGAGTGGACGGACTGGAGAATGTCGACAAGATCGTCTACATCACCCAGGATCCTATCGGACGTACCCCTCGAAGCAATCCCGCCACTTATACCGGCGTGTTCGACGACATAAGAGATCTCTATGCGAGAACTCCCGATTCGATCGAAAGAGGATACACCAAATCCAGGTATTCGTTCAACGTGCCTGGCGGAAGATGCGAAGCCTGCCAGGGCGACGGTGTCAAGAGGATCTCGATGCTGTTCATTCCGGACGTATATGTGGAATGCGAGGAATGCCACGGCAGAAGATACAACAACGAGACTCTTGAAGTAAGATATAAGGGAAAGAACATCTATGATGTCCTGAAGATGCCGGTCAAGGAAGCGCTTGACTTCTTCAGGAATCACAGGAAGATAAAAGACAAACTGCAGGTGCTCTACGATGTCGGACTGGGCTACATCGAACTGGGACAGTCCGCCACGACTCTTTCGGGAGGCGAGGCCCAGAGAGTGAAACTGGCTTCCGAACTGCAGAAGAAACCTACCGGCAAGACGGTATTCGTCCTGGACGAACCGACGACCGGTCTGCACATGGACGACGTCTACAAGCTCATCAGGATCATCGACCGCATCGTCGACAACGGGGATACGGTGGTGGTGATCGAGCATAATCTCGACGTCATCAAGTGCGCCGACCATATCATCGACCTTGGACCTGACGGCGGAGACAGCGGCGGAAGGCTGGTGGCGGAAGGAACTCCGGAGGAACTTAGCAAGGTCGAAGAGTCCTATACGGGTCAGTATCTGAAGAAAGTGTTGGGTGAACAGCATGGCAAATGAGGAATTAAGCAAACGAGTATATGTAAGACAGATCAAGGAAGAATTCAGGCTGGAACAGCTCACCGGCGACGACAGTTCGCTGGACCGCTGGGTCATAGCTCCGGACGTAAACAGACCTGGTCTTGAACTGTCGGGATATCTGGAGTCGAATGACTTACGAAGAGTGGTCATCCTGGGAAACAAGGAATGCGAATACATGTCGAAGCTGGACTACGATACGCAGAGACAGCGTTTCGAGATCATAACCGACTCTTTCACGCCGTGCATCATCATCTCGGAGGATTTCCAGCCGATGCAGGCACTGATAGACCTTGCCTGGGACAAGAACTTCCCGATCTTCAGATATGAAGGCAAGACCTACCAGCTGATCGTCGATCTGGTCTCCTATCTGTCAGAGGAACTGGCTCCTACCGACAGCATCCACGGCGTCATGATGAACATCTACGGTAGAGGCATCATGATCACCGGCAAGTCCGGCATAGGCAAGTCCGAACTTGCGCTGGACCTCATCAGCAGGGGACACATGCTGGTGGCGGACGACTGCGTGGATGTCGCAAGGGTGCATACCAGTCTCATCTGCCAGGCTCCGAAGCTTCTGAAGAAGATGCTGGAGATAAGAGGTCTGGGCATCGTGGATGTCACCAGGATGTTCGGAGCAAATGCCTATCTGAACAAGTGCAACCTGGATTTCGTGATCAATCTCGTGACGGATCACGACAACATCGAAGTCGACCGTCTCAATCCGATAAACAAGACCAGGGACATCCTGGGCCTTGAAGTACCGATGCTTATAATACCGATCACCGAAGGCAAGTCCCTTTCAGTCATCATCGAATCGGCCGTTTCGGACTATCTGCTGAAAAGGCTCGGCGTCGATTCCAACGAAGAGTTCAAGGAAAAATACCGCGAACTGCTGAAGAACGGAGGATAAAATGATACAGTTCTTTCCCAATGAACAGACTTTCCTGATGTTCAGCATCGGCGGTCTTACATTCGACATAAGATGGTATGCGGTACTGATAATGACGGGTGCTGCCTGCGCCTATTATTTCTGTCTGAAATCAATCAAAGAGAGCAGATACATCAGAAAGGATTTCTTCGACAACCTGTTCATCTACACGCTGTGGGCGGGAATAATCGGAGCCAGACTCTGGTTCTGCACCTTCTACAACTTCTCCTACTACATGTCCGATCCGCTTGAGATCATCAAGATCTGGGACGGAGGACTGGCCATCCAGGGAGGACTGGTGTTCGGTGCGCTGTTCGCATACTGGTACGCGAAGAAGAACCGCTATCCGTTCATGAAACTGCTGGATATCATCCTGCCCAATGTCATGCTGGCGCAGTCCATCGGCAGATGGGGCAACTATGTAAACAGGGAATGCCACGGCGCAGAGGTGAGTGCGGAGTATTTCGATGGAATATTGTCTTTCCTTAAAGACGGCATGTACATAGACGGCCATTACTATGAACCGATGTTCTTCTATGAATCCGTGCTGTGTCTCATAGGCTGGGCCGTCATCA
>JAGACP010000184.1 GCA_017614055.1 Erysipelotrichaceae bacterium
CTATCCGATCTATCTGGCCAAGCTGGATAACGCCTATCGGGCTCTGACCCACCGCATGTACCATGATTCCCGCATCGAATTTCTCGATCTGCGCAATCAGCAGGCCTGGCTGGTCTATCAGAACTCCTTGACTCTGATCTTCATCAAGGCTGTCCATGATGTGCTGGGCAAGAGTGTACTGATCACCGTCAACAACTCCCTGAATAAGGGACTATATATCACTTCCACGCATAAGTCCAACGAGGAAGACATCAGCAACGTCATGGCCAGGATGCGGGAGATCATCGATCTCGATCTGCCGATCGTCAAAGAACACATGACCAAGGAAGGGGCCAGACAGCTGGCCAGGAAACAGAAACTGGATGAAGCGATCAAGCTGCTTGATTCCATCACCAATATCGATGATATCGAGATCTATTCCCTTGATGATGAGGTCCAGATCTTCTACAATCTGCTGGTACCATCGACCGGTTATATCAGATTGTTCGATATCACCGCCTACCGCAACGGTCTGATCCTGCGTTATCCTCATCCGAGCAATCCCAACGAGCTTGCCGCGTATGAGGAACAGGAGCTTCTGTACAACGCTTTCTCCGAGGCTACCAAGTGGGGACAGCTGATGAATGTCAATTTCGTCTGCGATCTGAACGAAAGGATAATAAACGACAATGTCGACGAGATGATCCTGATGCAGGAAGCGCTGCACGAGAAAAGGATAGGGGACATCTCCGACATGATCTGCGAGAGGAAGGCAAGAGTAGTTCTCATATGCGGACCGAGCTCTTCGGGAAAGACGACTTTCGCCAAGAGGCTGTGCATACAGCTGGGCGTCAACGGCATCAAGACGCTGTATCTTGGGACCGACGACTACTACAAGGAATATGACGAGAGAGTGTACGATGAAAACGGCGAAGTCGATCTTGAAAGCATCAGGGCCATCGATACGAAGCTGTTCATGTCGGACATCAACAGACTGCTCAACGGTGAAGAGGTGGATCTTCCGCGCTATGACTTCTCCATACCGGGGAAGGTCTTTGGCGAGAGGCTCACCAGACTCAAGGGCAACCAGATAATCGTCATCGAAGGCATCCATGCGATGAACGACGAACTGACGAAGGACATCGACGACAGCGAGAAGTTCAAGATCTACATCTCTCCGTTCACGCCGATATCCATCGACCATCACAACCGCATCTCGACGACCGACGCCAGGATGCTCAGGAGGCTTGTCAGGGACTACAAGTTCAGAAGCTCTCCTGCCGAAAGGACCATATCCATGTGGCCCAAGGTGAGAAGTTCAGAGGATGCCAATATCTTCCCTTACAATTCCAAGGCCGATGTCTTCTTCAATTCCAACTGCATCTACGAGTTCTCCGTTATTAAGAAATATGCGGAGCCGCTGCTCAAGAGGATAAAGAGAGATGAAGAAGAATATGCGGAAGCCCAGAGGATGCTGAGTTTCCTGAAATACTTCGATCCTATATATGATGATTCTTCCATCCCCAACAATTCCATAATCAGGGAGTTCATCGGAGGTTCCATAATAGTTAAATAAACCGCTCATGATGAGCGGTTTTGCTTTCAATATGGAATGTCTGCCGGAATGTTCATGTCCGATCCGGCAGACATTTTCTTTTCAGACATCTACTGTTGCACGTATGGTATTGACAAGTTAGTAGGGACTAACTAAAATATAGATGTTAGTAAAAACTAACAAATGGGAGGTAATGACTATGATGCCGCTTATGTATGCAGAGAAGAATGAAGACAATGTGATACTGAAGATCAGCGGAAAGCAGGAAATAAGGAAACATCTGGAAGATATGGGTTTCGTTTCCGGAGCGATCATCAGGGTCATATCTTCGACTGATGGCAATGTGATCGTCAGCGTCAAGGATACGAAAGTGGCATTGGACAGACAGCTTGCCAGCAGGATCATGATTTAAAGGAGGATATATGAAGACATTGAGAGATGTGATGATCGGAGATACCTGTACAGTGAAAAAACTGCACGGGGAAGGAGCGGTCAAACGCAGGATCATGGACATGGGCGTGACCAAGAATACCGAAATCTATGTGAGAAAGGTCGCTCCATTGGGAGATCCGATCGAAGTGACGGTGAGGGGCTATGAACTTTCCATCCGCAAGGACGATGCGGAAATGGTGGAAGTGATCGAAGATAAGGAGGAAGTACTATGAGCATCAGGATAGCGCTGGCGGGAAATCCCAACAGCGGCAAGACGACATTGTTCAATGCTCTGACAGGTTCCAATCAGTTCGTGGGAAACTGGCCGGGCGTAACGGTAGAGAAGAAGGAAGGCAAGGTAAAGGGCTATGACGATGTGACGATAACCGACCTTCCGGGTATCTATTCACTTTCTCCATATACACTGGAAGAAGTCGTTGCCAGGAACTATCTGATCAACGAGAGACCTGATGCGATACTGAATATAGTCGACGGAACGAACCTGGAAAGGAACCTTTATCTGACGACACAGCTGACGGAACTTGGCATTCCGGTAGTCGTGGCGATAAACATGATGGACCTGGTGGAGAAAAACGGAGATACCATCGATCTCAATGAGCTTTCAAGGGAGATGGGCGTGACTTTCGTCGACATTTCCGCCCTCAAGGGTACGAATATCGACAAGGCGGCGGAAGCGGCCGTGGAAGCGGCGAAGAACGGGAAGACAGTGCCGATGCATACTTTCTCCGGAACGGTTGAACATGCCCTGGCGCACATCGAGGAAGCCTGCGTTCATGACATGCCTGAAGAAAGACAGAGATGGTATGCGATAAAACTGTTTGAAAGAGACGAGAAGGTGCTCGAGTCTCTGAGCCTTCCGAAAGAGACCCTGGATCATATAAACAGGGATATCGAAGCGGTAGAGAACGAGATGGACGACGATGCTGAAAGCATCATCACCAACGAAAGATATGTATATATAGGCAATCTGCTTAAAGGCATTTACAGGAAAAGGACAGCCGATGTCCTGACCGCTTCGGACAGGATAGACAGGATTGTCACCAGCAGGATTCTGGGTCTGCCGATATTCGCCCTGATAATGTTCGGCGTATACTGGCTGGCCATGGGGCCTCTCGGTTCGTTCCTGACAGACTGGACCAACGATGTCTTCGCGGGAGAATGGATGGAAGGAGGAGCGGCTGCACTTCTTGAAAGCTGGGGCGTTGCTCCGTGGCTGGTAAGCCTTGTATCTGACGGCATCGTTCACGGTGTCGGAGCTGTACTGGGATTCGTTCCGCAGATGATCGTACTGTTCCTGATGCTGTGCATCCTTGAAGATGTCGGATACATGGCCCGCGTAGCCTTCATCATGGACAGGATCTTCAGAAGATTCGGTCTTTCCGGAAAATCGTTCATCCCAATGCTGATCGGATCGGGATGCGGAGTTCCTGCCGTCATGGCGACAAGGACCATCGAAAATGAAAGAGATCGTCGTATGACGATCATGACGACCTGTTTCATCCCCTGCGGAGCCAAGCTTCCGATCATCGGACTGATCGCAGGAGCGATCTTCGACAATGCCTGGTGGGTGTCGGCTTCGGCATATTTCATCGGCGTAGCGGCGATAGTGATATCGGGCATCATGCTCAAGAAGACGAAGATGTTCGCGGGAGATCCTGCACCGTTCGTAATGGAACTTCCTGCCTACCACGTTCCTTCCCTGACCAACGTCTTCAGGGGAACCTGGGAGAGAGGATGGAGTTTCATCA
This sequence comes from Erysipelotrichaceae bacterium, assembly GCA_017614055.1. Taxonomy (GTDB): domain Bacteria; phylum Bacillota_I; class Bacilli_A; order Erysipelotrichales; family Erysipelotrichaceae; genus Colivicinus. Next base: position 3,736 of record JAGACP010000184.1, read on the forward strand.
GGCGCGCAGGAACCGTCATCGTTCTTTCTTCGGTGATCATCTGGATACTCAATTCGCTGTCGTTTGAAGGAGGCCTGCATTATCTTGATGAGGATGCGGAAGGCGCGTCGATCCTCGAGAATGTCGGCTCACTGTTTGCCTGGATATTCGCTCCGCTGGGCTTCGGTACATGGCAGGCAACGGTCGCCTCGTTCCTTGGGCTGGTAGCCAAGGAGGATGTCGTAGGCACCATCGGCACATTGATCTCGATGGAAGATCTTCCTGATTTGGTCGAAGAGGGCGAAAACATCAAGGGCGTACTGGATGTCTTCTTCAACGGAAGCGTCTTTGCCGGATATGCCTTCATGGTATTCAATCTGCTCTGTGCCCCTTGCTTCGCAGCCATGGGCGCCATCAAGCGCGAGATGAACAACGGAAAGTGGACGGCCATCGCCATCGGCTACATGTGTCTGTTCGCCTATGCCGTCGCACTGTGCATCTATCAGATAGGTTCTGCTCTGCAGGGAAATGTCAATGTCATCGGTCTGACGGTATCTGCAGCGATCATCTGTTTCGTACTGTACATGCTGTTCAAGCCGTACAAAGAATCAAATACGTTGACGATCGAATAATCAGGAGGATGCAGCCATGCACAGTTTCATCGATATCGTCGTGCTCGTCACGGTCATCGCACTTGTATGCATGTGCATGAGAAGTCTGATGCAAAGCAGGAAGAAAGGCTGCTCATGCTGCGGTAAAAAATGTACATCGTGTCCGATGTGCTGCCGTGCGGTAAATGATAGAACATAAATAAAAGGACTTCCGGTAACGGAAGTCCTTGTTTCATAGTCTAGAAATCTTTCTCTTCGAGCGTCTTGTCTACTGCCGTATATATCTTGGCGCTGATCTCTGTACCTGTTTCATCATATTTAGAAGCCAGGAACATGTTCTGGTATTCCGTATTCATCGTCAGGCCTATCTCCGGCAGTTCCTTGACGACATTGCCTTCATCGTCGAAGACGACGCAGTTGTAGATGGTGTACTGTGCGATCGGATCGAATGCCAGCAGATAGAGCTGGTCGTTGAGGTTGTACATGTACAGTCTGCCGTAGTCGACATTGACCTTGACCTGCATGTCCTCATAGTATGACAGATGCTTGCCGTTGACGGTCACGGTGTCGTAAACCAGACATTTGTCGTCCTGGCAGTACGGTTCTTCCATCTCTTTTCCGCTGAAGGTCAGCGTGACGCCTTCTTTCAGCACGAACGACTCGACGTCTCCTTCCAGATCGAATTCATGGACTATCCATCCTTCGGGAAGGACGAGCTTGTTTTCATGTATTACGGGTGGTTCCGGTTCAGGCGTCGGTTCCGGAACAGGCTCCGGTTCTATGGTCGGTTCCTGTTTTCCCGTGCAGCCGAACAGGCAGAGCAGTATGAACAATATTAGTAATTTTTTCATTGTGTATCTCCTTTTGTATATATACATTATAGCGATAATTCAAGGATATGGATAATATGCCGCGGGTATTTATTTTTACCACCGATAGTGTATCATTATATTGATGAAAAAGAATGACTTAGATCTGTTTGAAGGAAACGACTGGCTTTCCAGGGAAAGAGCAAGAGAGAAAAGGGTGTCTGCCTGGGATTTTGACGAGGGCAGAAAGGTAAGGAACGAACACGAAGAAAACTGCGATGTCGAAAACGTTGCCAGGACTCATCATCAGGAGCATCTTCTGGAAGAGGGCGTCAACAGGAATTCGATCAGGCAGATGGACGGAAGCGACACTTCAGGAGCCGTAAAGTGGTTCCTGATGGATTTCGTGATGCTGTTCGTGCTGATATTCCTGAATGCGAATCTCGGCAGGCTGGCGTTCCCTCCGGCTGCGATAGTTCTGTTTCTGGGCATCAATCCGGGGATATTCATCTGGATCTTCCTGTTCAAGAGGTTCCCTTCGAAGATCTACTGCAAGATCCTGTTCATCGTTGCCGTATTCCTGCAGATAGCGGGTATGGCCATGAAATATACTATGTATTACTACCATTAAAGGAGGAATCAACATGAAGTATTTAGTATTGATCGCGGTGCTGGCGATACTGGTATTGTCCGTACTGCTTTCCAGCCTGTGCGTCGTTCCTCAGGGAAACGCATGGATCATTGAAACGCTCGGCAAATATGCCGATACATGGCATGCGGGCATGCACCTCAAGGCCCCTCTTATCTCCAGAGTCGTCAGGAAGATATCTCTGAAGGAACAGGTCGCCGACTTCGAGCCGCAGTCCGTCATCACCAAAGATAACGTCACCATGAACGTCGACTCGGTCGTCTATTTCCAGGTCATCGATCCTAAAGCCCTGACCTACGGAGTCGAAAGACCGATCGCCGCCATCGAGAATCTCTGTGCTACTACGCTGAGAAACATCATCGGTTCCATGACTCTCGATGAGACTCTGACCAGCAGAGAAAAGATCAACGAAGAGACCATCAAGGTCCTCGATGAAGCCACCAACAAGTGGGGCATCGACATCACGCGTGTCGAGGTCCAGAACATCACTCCTCCGAAGTCCATCCAGGAAGCCATGGAGAAGCAGATGAAGGCCGAGAGAGAAAAGAGAGCCGTCATCCTTACTGCCGAAGGCGAGAAGCAGTCAGCCATCACCAGGGCAGAAGGTGAAAAAGAAAGCGCGATCCTCAGAGCCGATGCGGTGAGAGAGGAAAGGATCAGGACCGCCCAGGGTGAAGCGGAAGCCATCATGGCAGTCGCGGAAGCCCAGGCCAAGGCCATCGAGATGGTCAACGACGCCAAGCCTTCGAAGGAGTATCTGTCAATCAGATCGATGGAGGCTGCCGAGAAGATGGCGAACGGCCAGTCTACGAAGATCATCGTACCGTCGCAGCTGCAGGATCTTACTTCGATTGCGACAGTGTTCAAAGAAACCAACAAAGATTAAGCTGTTGATTAAAAGCTCTGTCCAGAGCTTTTAATTTAAAGGAGGCATGAATGAACCAGATAAAATGTCCCAGATGCGGAGAAGTGTTCCAGATCGATGAATCGAGCTACGATTCCATCGTCAGACAGGTCAGGGACCATGAATTCAACGACGAACTGAAAAGAAGAGAACTCGAATATGAACAGAAGATAAAGTCTGCCGTAGAACTTGCCAAGGCCAGGACGGAGAATGATTCCAAGGAAGATATCTCCAGGCTCAGGCAGGAGATAACAAGGCTTAAGACCGAACTCGAGAACAAGGATTCCGAATCAAAACTGATGGTCAGCGAAGCCGTGGCCCTCAAGAACAAGGAACTTATGCAGCTGCAGGCGAGCTCCCAGGCCATGAAAGAGAGCTACGAGACGAAGCTTTCCGACAAGGACGAGCAGATAGCCTACTACAAGGATTTCAAGGCCAGGCAGTCCACGAAGATGATAGGAGAGGATCTTGAGCAGCACTGTCTCTATGAGTTCAACAGGGTGAGACCTCTTTTCAGGAACGCCTACTTCGAGAAGGACAACGATGCCAGCGAAGGAAGCAAGGGGGATTTCATCTTCAGGGATTATGACGATGACGGCACGGAGATCGTATCGATAATGTTCGAGATGAAGAACGAAGCCGACGAGACAGCCACCAAGCACAAGAACGAGGATTTCCTGGACAAGCTGGACAAGGACCGCAGAAACAAGAACTGCGAGTATGCGGTGCTTGTATCGCTGCTCGAGATGAACAGTGATCTATACAACGAAGGCATCGTCGACATGTCCCACAGATACGCAAAGATGTATGTGGTCAGACCGCAGAATTTCATTTCGATCATCACGTTGCTGAGGAATGCGAACCTCAATTCGCTTGACTACAAGAGGCAGCTGACCGTCGCCAAGAATCAGGATCTGGATTATCAGAACTTCGAGGCGAACATGATCAGTTTCAAGGAAGCATTCGGCAGGAACTATGAACTGGCTTCCAGGAAGTTCCAGGATGCGATCGACGACATCGACAGGACGATCAAGGCACTTGAAAAGACCAAGAACGATCTTGTGTCTTCCGAACGTAATCTGAGGCTTGCCAACGACAAGGCTCAGGATCTTTCGATCAAGAAACTGACGAAGAACGCTCCGAGCATCGCCGAAAAGATCAACGGTTCAAAATAATCACATGTAGGTGTACATGTCGCCCGCCTGTACGAAATGGGCGTCGATGTGTCCGCCTATCGCATCATCGAGATATTCCAGCATATATTTCATTCCAGGCTCCTCGAGGTTGAAGTGACCGGCGGCCAGTATGGCTTTGTCCTGTCCCAGCTGAGAGGAGTCTTTTATATATTCTGTGAGAGTGAAGTCTATCAGCTCAAGCGGAAGGATGAGATTGATGTTTTCTCTGTCTATCCTTTCGATGAGAGGCTTGATGTCCTGTCCTTCCTGGATGTGTCCGCAGATCAGGATCTTCGTCACTTTCGCATCCATGTTTCCGATGCATTTGAGACCATTGAGGTTCCATTTCTCCATGAGTAGCTTTCCAACCTCGCGCGGAGTTGTCTGCTGACATTCCAGATACAATGCGCCGGTAAGGTCACTTGTTATTACGGCATCGTCCCATCCCGTGACTTTCGCAAGTCCGTAGAAGATGCCGTCGATGTATCCGCCTCTGTAAGGTATTCCCGAATGGATGTAGTCGTGGCATCTCCAGACCACCATTCCGTATTCTTCAAGCAGTTTCTTCTTGGCCAGATATGTCTCGTTGTGACTCTCTTCCAGCCAGTCTCTCTTGTCTCCGCGGTTCCACAGCATGGCCTCGTGGGCGATGATCAGGTTGGCTCCCAGTTCATGGGCTTTCCTGATGACATCGACCGAAGCGTAGATGGTCGTCACTATCCCCGTGCATTCGACTTCCGGGTCGCCGAAAAGGATCTTGTCTCTGGTCGTGGCATCGTCTATCTTCATGCCCATCCATGATCCCTGACAGTAGTTCTTGATATTGTTTATTACTTCACTTACCAGCATTTTTCTTTTCTCCTGTCTTTATTGTAGTTGATTTTGCGTAGATATAAAAAGTGACAATAAGTTATAATTAATTTATGAAGACCATCCGGTATGCGAAGACGGATATGGATAAAATAATCAATACGTTGATTTCAGGGGGGATTCTGGCTTTTCCCACGGATACGGTGTTCGGCCTGGGCTGCATCATGGATGAAGATGCGATGAAGAAGATATATGAGGCCAAGGAAAGAGATCTGAACAAGTCTCTGCCGATGATGTGCAGCGGCATCGATATGATAAAGGAATATGCATACGTATCGGAAGATGCGGAAAAGATCATCGAAGGATTCACTCCCGGTGCGCTTACGATAGTCCTGAAGAAGAAGGAGAACGTCGATGACTGTCTTACCGGAGGCAAAAAGACCATAGCCATCAGGGTCCCCGACGATGAATGGATCATAGAGCTGATAACGAAGATGGGGAAGCCGCTCATGGTGACAAGCGCGAACATTTCCGAACACGGCTCCCTGCTTAAATGGAAGGACGTATACAGGGAAATGAAAGGAAAGATCGACGGCATGGTGTGCGAGGATGCGAGAGGAGACCTGGCAAGCACGATCGTCGATGCATCAGAAGAAGAGATAAGACTGCTGAGGCAGGGCCCGATAGATTTTGAACGGATAATGGAGGTTACAAGATGAAGAAACAGCACCCGATATATGTCGTGGGACACAAGAATCCCGATACCGATGCCATTGTTTCTGCGATAGGATATGCCGAATACAAGAAAGCCAAGGGAGAAAACGCGATAGCTTCGCGCATCGGCTCCGTCGGCAGCGAGACCGAATATCTGCTGGAGAGGTTCGGCTTCGAAGATCCGGCGATGTTGTTCACGGCCAAGTCGATCCTTAAAGAGATCGAGATGGACAAGGCCGCCCTGGCCGACAGGAACATGACGATGAAGGAGGCTCTGGACAAGGTCCTCAAGCTGAAGAACAGAGGTCTCATCGTCGTGGACAGGAAGAAGAAACTGGAAGGCATCGTTACGCTGGACGACCTGACATACATGTGGACCAAGACCGACAAGGAACTTGAATCGATCATAAAGACCATCGATGTCGACAACATCGTCAAGACCATCAACGGAACCCTGGTACTTAGAGGTGAAAGAGGTCTTTCGGGAAAGATGCACATGTTCCCGAGCCTGAAGTCCAACGTCGAAGACGACAGTATCGTCCTTCTGCGTAACGAGGACGACAAGCTGCAGTACTGCCTGGAACTTGGCGCATCGATGTTCGTAATCTGCACGTCGTCGCCGATCTCCGACCACATCATGAAGATGGCAAGGGATGCCGGTGCGTCGATAATAACCACGGAGCTCACGCCTCTGTTCATCACGCGTCTGATCTATCAGACTCCGACCATCGAACAGATCATGATATCCAAAGAGAAGATCGATTTCTTCAACATCGACGATACCGTCGACGAGGCCAGCAAGAAGATCGCCAAGTCGAGACACCGTTCATATCCGGTACTTGATGAGAATGGAGCTGTTGTCGGAGCCATATCGCGCTACCATCTGTTCAACTATCAGAAGAAACAGCTCATACTGGTAGACCACAACGAGGTCAAGCAGGCTGTCGATGATCTCAAGGAAGCGGAAGTAGTGGAGATCGTTGACCATCACCGCTACGGCGGTTTCAGGACCGACAATCCTATCAGCATCACCACGATGCCGGTGGGAGCAACTTCCACGATCGTGGCGTACAGATTCATCGACGAGAAGATGAAACTGCCGAAGAACCTGGCGGGCATCCTGCTGGGCGGCATCGTTTCCGATACCATGAACTTCAAGTCTCCGACGACTACGGATCTTGACATCGAGATGGCTGAAAAGCTCGAGAAGATCTGCGGAGTCGGACACGACGAACTGTCCAAGGCCATGATTGAACACAGTGAATCGCTGCTGGACAAGAGATATATCGAGATCGTATACAACGATTTCAAGGAATTCACCATCGAAGGAAACAAGGTGGGTCTGTCTCAGGCCGTCTGCAGAAGCAGGGAAGAGTATACACAGCTCAAAGACAACCTGCAGAAATATCTGGAAGATTCGTGCAAGTCCGGAGGATACGACCTTCTGATGGTCATGCTGACGAATGCCAACGGTTCGGGATCGTATCTGCTTGCCGCCGGCGACAAGAAGAGCGTGATAAAGAACTACTTCGAGATGAAGGACAATTTCGTAAGCGGTCTGGTATCGCGCAAGAAGCAGCTGCTTCCGGCGGTGATAGACTGTCTGGAGAACAAATAACATGTATCTGCTTGAGCATGGACATCTCGTCATCGACGGAAACAGGGAATTCCTGGACGGAGCGATTCTTGTCGACAACGGAAGGATCGCAGAAGTCTATCCCCAGTCTTCCAGGGTGAAGGATGTTCCCGAAGGAACAGAAAGGATAGATCTGAAAGGCCAGGTAGTCATGCCTGGTTATTTCGATACGCACACCCACGGAAGTGTTGGCATTAGTTTCGACGATACGGACATCGAAGGATTCGAGAAAGTATCTGAAGATTTCCTTAGATCGGGGACTACCGGTTTCATCGCTTCTCTTTCATATGCGCTTGATGGCGACGGATACATCGAAAAGCTGAAGATGCTGGAAGACTATGAAAGTTCACGTTCCCGTTTCATGGGCATACATCTGGAAGGGCCGTTCCTCAGTACAAAACATATCGGCGTAGGGGGAGGAGAAAAGTTCGTCGGACCGGACATGGAACTGATGGAAAGGATGCAAGCAGCAAGCACGAAGATAAGACAGATGACGATCGCCTATGAACTTGAAGGAGCGAAAGAGATCGGAAAACTGCTTAAGGAAAAAGGAATAAAGGTCATGTGCGGTCATTCGGATGCCGTACTTGAAGATCTTGACGACAACGTCGACGGATTCACCCATCTGTTCAACGCCATGCGTTCGTTACATCACAGGGACATCACACTGGTCAACTGCGCCTTCATGAACAGATGGCAGTGCGAAGTCATCACTGACGGTCATCATATCGACAGGAACGTTCTGAAACTGATCCTGAAAAACATCGACAGGGACAGGATAATGATCGTCACCGATTCCAGCATAGCCAGAAACATGCCTGACGGAGAGTATGATTTC
>JAGACP010000185.1 GCA_017614055.1 Erysipelotrichaceae bacterium
ATGGATAATAAATACAGTTTTGACGAGATAGTGACACATCTGAGGACTTCGGGCTTCGTCTATCAGGGGTCGGAGATCTACGGAGGGCTTTCCAATTCGTGGGATTTCGGCATCCTCGGATCGTGGCTCAAGAAGAACATAAAAGACCTTTGGTGGCGTGAATTCATCGAAAGATCGCCATACAATGTGGGAATAGATTCGGCTATCCTGATGAATCCCAGGACCTGGGAGGCTTCGGGACATCTCAAGGGCTTCGCCGATTCAATGGTCGACTGCAAGAAGTGCAAGTCGCGTTTCCGTGCGGACAATCTGATCGAAGAGGCCACGGGCCTGTCGGCGGAAGGAAAGACCAGCGAAGAGATGGACAGGATGATCGAGGAGAACAATGTCGTCTGTCCGGACTGCGGTGCGCATGACTGGACCAGCGCCAGACCGTTCAATCTGATGTTCAAGACCTTCATCGGAACGGTGGAGGATGCCAAATCGGTGGTGTATCTCAGACCTGAGACGGCCCAGGGCATCTTCGTCAACTTCAGCAACGTCCAGAGGACATCGCGCAAGAAGGTTCCTTTCGGCATAGGCCAGATAGGAAAGTCATTCAGGAACGAGATTACTCCTGGTAATTTCATCTTCAGGATAAGGGAATTCGAACAGATGGAGCTGGAATTCTTCTGCAAACCCGGAACGGACCTTGAATGGTACAAATACTGGGTCGATTACTGCTACAGCTTCGTGAAGAGACTCGGGATAAATGAAGAGAAGCTTAGGATCAGGGCCCATACTCCGGAAGAATTATCCTTCTATTCGGCAGGAACGAGCGACATCGAATATGCCTTCCCGTTCACCGACTGGGGCGAGGTATGGGGCATAGCCGACAGGACGGACTACGACCTGAAGCAACATTCCGAGTATTCGGGCAAAGAGCTCAGTTATCTTGATCCGGAGACCAACGAAAAATACATACCTTACTGCGTGGAGCCTTCGGTGGGCGTCGAAAGACTGTTTTTGATGGTCTGCTGCGACGCTTACGACGTCGAGACGCTGGAAGACGGAAGCGAGAGGATAGTCATGCATCTGCATCCGGCGATCGCTCCGGTGAAAGCCTGCGTATGTCCGCTTTCCAAGAAACTCTCAGAACCGGCAACGAAACTGTTCAATGATCTGTGTGCGGAATTCCATTGCGAATACGACGAAGCAGGTGCGATCGGCAGAAGATACCGCCGCAACGATGCGATCGGTACGCCTTTCTGCATCACCTACGACTTCGACAGCGAGAACGACGGCTGCGTTACCGTCAGAGACCGCGACAGCATGAAGCAGGAGCGCGTCAGGATAGAAGATCTCAAGGATTACATCAAAGACAGACTTACGTTTTAATGAAACTTACTGATGAGGTAATAAACGATATCAGGGATAGTGCCAACATCGTAGATGTCGTCAAGCACTATATCAATCTGACGAAGAAGGGCAGAAGCTATGTAGGCCTTTGTCCTTTTCATGATGACCACTCTCCGTCGCTTTCGGTGAGCGAGGACAAGCAGATATACAAATGTTTCGTCTGCGGAAACGGCGGGAACGTCTTCACTTTCGTCTCCAATTTCAAGAAGATATCTTTCCCTGAAGCGGTCAAGGAAGTCGCGGACATCATCGGCAAGCCGATCGAGATAGATCTTGCGCCGAAGAAGGTATCGAAGTATCAGCCTTACTACGATCTTCTCAGCAAGATGATCACATACTGCACATATCTTCTTTCCGCATCAAAGCTCGGACAGGATGCCCTGGCGTATCTGTACAAAAGAGGCATAACCGATGAGGAGATAGAGTACTTCTCGATAGGCTACAACCCCGACAACAATCTCATCTACCAGTATCTGAAAAACAACGGCGAGAAAGACGAGGACATGATCAAAGCCGGCGTCTGCAGGATGCTGGACAGCGGCATGGCCGACGTCTTCTACAAGAGGATAGTCTTCCCGATCCACGACAGTGAAGGGAATCCCATAGCCTTCACTGCCAGGGACTTCACGGGGCAGAGCGATTCGAAATACATCAACTCCAACGAGAACGTCATCTATACCAAGGGAGACAATCTATACAACTATCACCGCGCCAGGCAGGCCGCCAGGAAGGCGGGATACGTTATCGTGTGCGAAGGGGTGATCGACGTCATCGCATACTACCGTGCAGGCAAGGAGAACGTCGTGGCTACCCTGGGTACGGCATGCACGAAGAAGCAGATCGAACTGCTGAAATCAATGTGCGACAAAGTCGTGCTTTCATACGACGGCGACAACGCCGGTTAGCTCGCCAACATCAAGATAGGAGAACAGCTTCTTGACGCGGGCATGAACGTACTCGTGGTGGACAACGATACGAAACTCGATCCCGACGAGATCATCAGCCAGTACGGAAAGAATGCCCTGAGGGATCTTGAAGCGAAGCAGATATCCTTCATCGACTATGCGATAAAGTATTACCGTAACCGCTACAACCTGAACAACTACGAGGACCGCAAGGCCCTGACCATGAAGGTCTCCGCCCTGATAGACAAGCTCGATGACGAGTATGACAGGGACAATTACGAGAATGAGCTTTTCGAGATCACGAAGATCAGGAAAAGGGAGACGGCAAATACAAAGAAAACAGAGTATAATAAAAAAATGGCGGACGTCAACTATTCGGTGGACGGTCTGACCAAGGCTGAATATACCATACTGAATCAAATGGCCATTTCCAGAAAGGCCTTTGACATATATCAGAACAGGCTGGGATTCCTGCTGGACGAAAACAATCTTAAGTTGGCGATGCTGATAATAGATGACTATCGTAAAAACGGAAAGTGTTCGTTGGGAAGGATATACGATCAGACAGACGATGAGAACATCAGGAATCTGATCAACGACATAGGATTGCTGGAAACGATCCCGGAAGAGTTCGATGAAGAGAGCCTCATGGGCGCCATAGACAGGGTCAAACATGAAGTCACGCTGAAAAAGATAGCTGATCTGAAGGACAAGATAAGTGTCAGTATGACCGTGGATCCCGCAAAGGCTCAGGAATATCTCAGGGAATATGAGAAACTGATAAAAGATTTAGGAGGCAACAATGGCAAAGAAAGAAACTGAAAAGACGAAGAAAAGCGGAAATAAAGTTGAACCTAAAAAGACCGATAAGAAAAAGACTGCCGTGAAAGAGACGGAAAAGAAATCCGGCAGGAAAGTTGCCGATGCCGTGAAGAAGGCTGCCGAGAAGCTCAAGGCTGTCGCAGGCAAGAATACGAAGAAAGAAACGGAAACGAAAAAGACCGCCAAGGCCGCCGAAAAGAAAGAAACCAGGAAAGCCGCGGAAAAGAAAGAGACTTCGAAGAAGCCTGTTTCAGCGAAGAAGGAATCTGTAAAGAAAGCGGTGAAAGAAGAAAAGAAGACCGCAAAGAAAGCGGAAAAGACGGAAACGAAGAAGGAGAAGGCTTCCGCAAAGAAAGCTGAACCTAAGGCAAAGAAAGAAACTGCCGTAAAAGAAAAGAAGGCAAAGAAGGACGAGACCGTAAAAGCTGAAAAACTAAGCAGTAAGAAAGATGCCGCCAAGGCGGAGAACGTCAGGGAAGTCATCGGTTCCGACGGAAAGTCCGTCAATGCCGCAAGACCTTCCAAGAAATCTTCACTCGGTCTCAAGAAGAAATACAACGACATCGATGATCTCAAGAACGATCTGATAGAACTCAACAGCCAGGGAGTGGACATCGTCCAGGCGGATGTTGTCAGTGCACTTGACCGTTTCGACATGACCGACGAGGACATCGACAATTTCTATGACTGGGTATCGAACGCCAACATCGACATGATCGACGAGAGCGACGACGACGAGGATCTGGAAGACGATGATTTCCTGGCTACCGAAGAGGATGACGAGGATGAAGATTCCGATTCCGAGAAGAACATCGTCATCAACTATGAACAGGCTTCCACCTACACCAAGGTCAACGACCCGGTGAAGATGTATCTCAAGGAGATAGGAAGGGTTCCTCTTCTGAAGGCCGATGAGGAAGTCGCGCTGGCCAAGAGGATCGAGAAAGGCATCGAGAATCCAAACGACGCGAAAGCCGTACAGGACGGAGCAGACGCCAAGAACGAACTGATCTCGGCCAACCTGAGACTGGTCGTGGCCATAGCCAAGAAATATACCGGAAGAGGCATGCTGTTCCTTGATCTGATCCAGGAAGGAAACATGGGTCTTATCAAGGCGGTCGACAAGTTCGACTACACCAAGGGCTTCAAGTTCTCTACCTATGCCACATGGTGGATCAGACAGGCCATCACAAGAGCCATAGCCGACCAGGCCAGGACCATAAGGATCCCGGTACACATGGTCGAGACCATAAACAAGATGACCAGGATCCAGAGACAGCTTGTTCAGGAACTCGGAAGAGATCCGAGCGCAGAAGAGATAGCCGCCAGGATGGGCTCGGGAATGACTGCCGATAAAGTCAAGGACATCCAGAGGATAGCTCTTGATCCCGTATCTCTCGAGACTCCTATCGGTGAAGAGGACGACTCGCACCTCGGCGATTTCATCGAGGACAAGGATGCGATGTCTCCTGACCAGTATGCGAACAACGAGCTTCTCAAGGACGAGATAAATCTCATTCTTTCTACCTTGACCGACCGCGAGGAGAAAGTCATCAGACTCAGATTCGGTCTCGAGGACGGAAGGACCAGAACGCTTGAGGAAGTGGGCAAGGAATTCGACGTCACCAGGGAAAGGATCAGACAGATCGAAGCCAAGGCCATCAGGAAGCTCAAGCAGCCTACGAAGTCAAAGCGTCTGAAGGAATTCCTGGACGATAAGAAATAATGTTGTCTGAAAGACTGCTGCAGATAGCGAATATGATAGAGAAAGGCAAGACAGTATTCGACGTGGGTTCGGACCACGCCCTGCTGCCTTGTTTTCTGGTTAAGGAAGGCATATGTCCAAAGGCCTATGCCGGAGAGATAGCCGAAGGCCCTCTGAGCAGAAGCAGAGAGACCATAGAGAAATACGGTCTTGAAGACAAAGTGTTCCCGGTATTGTCCGACGGACTGTCTCACGCCGGCGACGACGTCAGTATCGTCGTGATAGCGGGCATGGGGTATCATACGATAAAACATATCCTAGACAGCTGCGACGTATCGAGATACCAGTATTTCATCCTCCAGTCCAACAACGATGTCGATAAACTGAGACAGTACATATCGGATCACAGCTATACGATAGAGGATGAAAGGGTCGTTCATGACGGTTTTTATTATCAGATAATCAGGTTTTCCGCCGACCTTCATGACAGTTATACCCCGAAAGAGATAAAGTACGGTCCGATACTGCTGAGAAACAGGGACGAGACATTCCTGTCATACCTTGAGGAAAGAAGGATGCGTCTTATCAAGATAAACGACAGGGCCCACAGGGACGAGTACACGGAAACGATTAAGGAAATCGAAGAAATATTATATAATTAAATGCGTTGAGGTCATTTTATGGATGAATATAAGACATTTCTTAAGGAAGTATTTGAAAACAAAGAGAATTTCGTAAGACATTTCAATAGTTTTGCGCATATCTACTACGGCAAGGAACTGGATGAGACCGGCCTGGTCGAGAAGTATGTCGTCCTTTCCAAGATGATAAGGACATACATGCTGGAGGAATGGCGCGAGACCAAGTACATAGTCAGATCCGACAACAGGAAACAGGTATACTATTTCTCCCTCGAGTTCCTTCTGGGACGCATGCTGAGAAACAACCTGATGTCTATCGGCGTATATGATGTCGTGAAAGACGGCCTGGCCGAGATAGGCGTAGACATCGCCGACATCGAAGACGTCGAGACCGATGCGGGACTGGGCAACGGCGGTCTGGGAAGACTGGCCGCATGTTTCCTTGATTCCCTGGCTACGCTGAACTATGCCGGATCGGGCAATACGATAAGATACAAGAACGGACTGTTCAAACAGTTCATCATCGACAATGAACAGGTCGAGGTCCCTGACCAGTGGCTCAGGATCGAGAATCCGTGGGAAGTAAGAAAAGCCGAGAAGACGGTCGATGTCCGTTTCTACGGCTATGTGGACATCACCAGGGATGCCAACGGCGAACTGGAGTTCCACCGCAAGGATACCGAACATGTCCTGGCCGTTCCTTACGACATGCCGATCGTGGGCTACGACAACAAGACTTCCAATACACTGAGGATGTGGAACGCCGAGCCTTCCGACGATCTTCCGGAAGGAAGAGACTACAGGAAGTATCTGGCCGATGTCGACGACATCTGCCTCAACCTTTATCCTGACGATACGACCGAACAGGGCAAATACCTGCGCATCAAGCAGGAATACTTCTTCGTGGCTGCCGGTCTGCAGTCCATCATCAACGACCACATGAAGGTCTACGGTACGCTGGACAACTTTGCCGACAAGGTGGTCATCCAGCTCAACGATACCCATCCGGCTCTGGCTATTCCCGAGCTGATGAGGATACTGATGGATTCATACGGCATCAAGTGGGACAAGGCCTGGGACATCGTTACCCATACGTTCGCCTACACCAACCACACCGTCCTGCAGGAAGCGCTGGAGAAGTGGCCTGTGGAATACATCAAGATCCTGCTTCCGAGGATCTATCTGATCATCGAGGAGATAGACAGACAGTTCAAGAGAGAACTTATCGCCATGGGCAAGAAGCACAATTTCATCGATTCCGTGCAGATCATCCACGACGGAAACGTCAGGATGGCCTATCTTTCGATAGTCGGTTCGTTCTCCGTCAACGGCGTCGCGAAGATCCATTCGGGGATCATTCAGAAGGATACCTTCAGGGACTTCTACGAGATCTATCCGGAGAAGTTCAACAACAAGACCAACGGCATCACGCCGAGAAGATGGCTGCTTTATTCCAACCCTGAACTGTGCGATCTGATCGAGAAATACATCGGTCCGGGATTCAGGAAAGATTTCACCCAGATAGAGAAACTGCTGGATCATGTCGACGATCCGGAACTGCAGAAGGGTTTCCTCGAGGTCAAGCACCTCAAGAAGCAGCAGCTTTCCGCCTGGGTAAAGAAAAACTACGATCTGGACATCGATCCGGATACGATATTCGATTCCATCGCCAAGCGTCTGCACGCCTACAAGCGTCAGCTGATGGACATCATGTACGTCATATCTCTGTACTATAGGATCAAGGACGACAAGGACTTCACGATGCCAAAGACCACGTTCCTTTTCGGAGCCAAGGCCGCAAGCTCGTACAAGTTCGCCAAGAAAGTCATAAAGCTCATCAACTGCGTAGCGAAGAAGATCAACAGCGATCCTGAAGTGAACAAGTTCATCCAGGTCGTATTCATCCCGAACTACCGCGTAACCGTAGCCGAGAAGCTGATGCCTGCCACGGATATCTCCGAACAGATATCGACCGCCGGCAAGGAAGCATCCGGAACCGGAAACATGAAGTTCATGATGAACGGTGCGCTGACTCTGGGAACCCTGGACGGCGCCAATGTCGAGATCAGGGAACTGGTGGGAGACGACAACTGCGTGATCTTCGGTCTCACGGAAGAGGAAGTCAAGCAGTACAAGAAGGACGGCTACAACTCGTACGAATACTATGAGAACAGCACGACTCTCAACAGGATCATCAATTCTTTCATGAACGGAACATGGTCCGACAATCTCGATGATTTCAAGGACATCGCCGACGAATTCCTGCTGAGGAATGACGAATACATGATCCTGGCCGACTTCGAGGCATATCAGAAGGCCCATGACAAGGTATATGAACTGTATGCCGATCAGAATACCTGGGCGAAGAAGTGCCTGATCAACATCGCTAGATCCGCATTCTTCTCGTCAGACAGGACGATAGAGGAATATGTCCAGGACATCTGGCATCTGGACAAGATACAGTAACAAAAAAAGGCCGAAAGGCCTTTTTCTTATCAAGAAAAAAAGGGCCAGGGCCCTTTAATTTTCTTTAACCTAATGAGGCGACTGCCTTAGCTAAACGAGCTTTCTGTCTAGCTACATAATTCTTATGTTTAAGATGGCTTGCAGCGGCCTTGTCCAGCAGAGCGTTGGCTTCGTTGAACGCCTTGACAGCGGCTTCCTTGTCACTGCCTGTGACAGCGGCATTGACCTTCTTGATAGCGGTCTTCAGTCTGGATTTTTCAGAGCTGTTCTTGAGGTTTGCTTTCGCATTCGTTAAGGCTCTCTTCTTCTGAGACTTGATATTTGCCATATTTCCTCCTTTTTTACGCTTATTTATTATATTTCAATTACCCTTAAAAATGCAACAAATACTGTATAATAAATATGTTATGTCAAGGATAGTGTTCATGGGTACTCCTAAATTCTCCGCTGACATCCTCAAGGGACTTCTGGATGCCGGTTTTAATATTGTCGCAGCGGTATGCCAGCCAGACAAGGAAGTAGGCAGGAAACATGAACTGAAAGCCTGCGAAGTGAAGCAGGAATGCATCGATCTTGGGATCGAGGTGTTTTCTCCCGCAAGGATAAGGGAGGACTATGTAGATGTACTGGCTCTTGAACCTGACCTGATCATCGCATCGGCGTACGGACAGATAATCCCGAAGCAGCTGCTTGACTATCCGAAGTACGGGTGCATTAATACCCATGCCTCTCTGCTTCCAAGATACAGAGGATCTTCGCCGATACAGACCGCCATCATGAACGGAGACAAAGTCACGGGGATGACGCTCATGTACATGAACGAGAAGATGGACGAAGGGGACATCATCGCGCAGAGGGAACTGGAGATAGACATTAAGGATACCAATGCGACGCTGTTCGACAAGATGTCGAAGCTGGCACTGGAGATGCTCATAGAGTATATCCCGAAGATCTTTGAAGGGGATATGATGCGCACGCCTCAGGATAATGATGAAGCGACATACGCGAAGAAACTAGATAAAGACATCGAACATATCTTCTTCGATGATGAAGTCCTGAATGTATACAACCATATCAGAGGACTGCTGGACAATCCGGGCTGCTATTTCGTGATGAACGGCAGGAAATACAAGATCGAAAAGGCGTTCTATGAGGAAGATGAGGATGTGAACAAGTGTACGTTTAAAGGCCTTGAGAAGGACTATCTGCGTCTTGACTGCAGGAACGGTTTCATAAAAGTGTATCAGATAAGACCGGAAGGAAAGAATTCGATGGATGCGAAGTCTTTCCATAACGGTGCGGGAAGAAATCTGGAAGGTGCCGGACTTGAATAAGGAAAACATCAGGAATTTCTCCATAATCGCCCATATCGACCATGGCAAGTCCACGCTGGCCGACCGCATCATCGAACTTACGGGAACGGTTGCGGAAAGAGACATGCAGGACCAGATCCTGGATTCGCTGGATCTTGAAAGAGAGAGGGGCATAACCATCAAGCTGAACGTCGTCCAGCTCAAATACCATGCGAAGGACGGGCAGGATTACATATTCCATCTCATAGATACCCCGGGGCATGTTGACTTCACCTATGAGGTGTCGCGTTCCCTGGCTGCCTGCGACGGAGCGATCCTGGTGGTCGACGCCTCCCAGGGCATAGAGGCCCAGACGCTGGCGAACACCTATCTTGCACTGGACAACGATCTGGAGATCATTCCCGTCATAAACAAGATCGACCTGCCGAGTGCAGACATCGAAAAGACGAAGAGAGAGATAGAGGACATCATAGGTCTCGACTGCGGCGACGCTCCGTGCATCTCCGCGAAGACCGGACAGAATGTCACCGATGTCCTTGAAGCGATAGTGAAGCAGCTTCCTTGTCCGAAGGGAGACATCAGCGAGCCTTTCAAGGCTCTGGTATTCGATTCATACTATGATTCATACCGCGGAGTGGTCGTTTTCATCTGCGTCAAGGGCGGTTCCGTCAAAGTCGGAGACAGGATCAGATTCATGCAGGCGGACGCGGAATACGAAGTGACGGAAGTTGGCGTAAAGATACCTAACGAGGTCAAGAGAGACAGTCTATCCGTCGGAGAGGTCGGATACCTCTGCGCTTCGATAAAGTCCATCCAGGACATCCACATCGGCGATACGATAACCAATGCCTCAAGACCGTGCGCAGAAGCGCTTCCGGGCTATCGGAAGATGAATCCGATGGTCTACTGCGGCATGTATCCGACCGACAACAACAGATACAACGATCTCAGGGACGCTCTTGAGAAGCTGCAGCTGAACGATTCGAGCCTGACTTTCGAAGCGGAATCTTCGAAGGCTCTTGGCTTCGGCTTCAGACTGGGATTCCTCGGTCTGTTGCACATGGAAGTGGTGCAGGAAAGGCTGGAAAGGGAATACGGGTTAAATCTCATAGCCACCGCCCCTTCAGTCATCTACAAAGTCACCCTGACCGACGGACAGGTTAAATACATCGACAACCCGAGCATGATGCCCGAGGCAAACTACATCGAAACGATCGAGGAGCCATACGTCAGGGCTTCCATCATGGTCCCCAACGACTACATAGGTCCGATCATGCAGCTGTCCCAGGACAAGCGCGGCATATACAAGGAGATGATCTACATAGACGACAACAGGAACCAGCTCATTTACGAGATGCCTTTGAGCGAGATCATCTTCGAATACTTCGACAGGCTCAAGTCCGTATCAAGAGGCTACGCCTCGCTGGACTATGAACTTATAGGCTACAGGAAGTCCAATCTGGTGAAGATGGATATCCTCATCAACGGAGAAGTCATCGATGCTCTGAGTATCATCGTGCACCGCGATTTCGCCTACAAGAGAGGGCAGGCGATAACCATAAAGCTGAAGGAACTGCTTCCGAAGCAGCAGTTCGAGATACCTATCCAGGCCGCAATCGGCAACAAGGTCCTGGCCAGGACCAACATCAAGTCCCTGAGGAAGGACGTTCTTGCGAAATGCTACGGAGGCGACATCTCCCGCAAGAAGAAACTGCTGGAGAAGCAGAAGGAAGGCAAGAAGCGCATGAAGGCCGTAGGAAGCGTGGAGATCCCTCAGGAGGCATTCATGGCCGTCTTATCGCTTGATGATGAATGAAGTGAAACATCTTTACGTCCATGTCCCTTTCTGCAGGACGATCTGTTACTACTGCGATTTCTGCCATCGCGTATACGATGAGAAGATCGCTGAAAGATGGCTGGATACGCTCGAGAAAGAGATAGAGGAAAGATGCGACGATCATTATGAGACCATATATATCGGTGGGGGTACTCCCACCGCTTTGAATGTTGTACAGCTTGAAAGACTGCTGGGCCTTATAGAGCCATATTCGGACAGAGTTATAGAATATACCGTAGAAGCTAATCCCGAGTCTCTGGATGATAAGACTGTCTCACTATTCGGAAGATACGGGATCAACCGCGTATCGCTCGGCGTACAGACAAGCGACAGTAAACTTCTAGAATCGCTGAACCGCCATCACGGCTTCCAGATGGTCAGGGAAAAGATACAGCTTCTGAAGGACAGCGGCATAGACAACATCTCCGTTGATCTGATGTATTCGCTGCCCGGTCAGACGATGGAGATGCTTGAAAGAAGCATCGATGACATACTGTCGCTGAATGTCCCCCATATATCGATCTACAGTCTTACCATCGAAGAGAATTCCGTATTCGGAAAAAGAGGGATGGAACCCCTTGACGACGAGACGGAGGCAGACATGTATGAGATGATAGAGAAGATGCTTACGGATAAGGGATACATCCATTACGAAGTGTCCAACTACTGTCTTGATGGATATGAATCGAAGCACAACATGTCCTACTGGAACTATG
>JAGACP010000186.1 GCA_017614055.1 Erysipelotrichaceae bacterium
AATCAGCTAACGTATCTGTAAACAACATCAAGGTTGCAGCATACGAAGATGGTTACACAGGTATCGGCGGATATGGATACTGCCACTACTTGTTCTTAACAAAGAACTCACCCCTCCCTTGGACAGCATGTGCTTTCATCGCTTACATGACATGTACAGCAGATGGATTCGAAGCTTGGGGTAAGGATATGGGCGGTTACTCATCCAATCCTAACGTAGCAGCTGAAATCGAAGCTAAGTTCCAGCACTCTCAGGGCGGCGGCACAGAATTCCCCGCAAAGAACGACAGAGGCTATGACTGGTGGATCAACGAAGGCAAACTGGTCGTTGAGGATCCTGTATACTGCGCTTCTGTAGCATTCACGGTCGGTTCATGGATCGAGATGCTTGATAAGTACACTCCGGAATAACAGATAGATTTATCTCTGTTTGCTTAACCGATAATGATAGTGCCTTTGTAGTATTATCTACAGAGGCACTTTCTATAGAGAGGTGAATGAATGTCAAAATCAATGAAAATAAGAATCAACAGCTTAAAGACTTATCTCAGTAAACCTCAGAATGTCATCCTGATCCTTACGGGTATCCTGGTGACTTTCACCACGATCGCCCCTATCTATGCGATAATCAGGGATACGGTGCAGATCCATCCTGGTACGATAGACCAGTATCTTTCAGGAAAAGCCAGCGGCTTTACTCTGACGAACTATACCGATCTGTTCACCAGCAAACTGGCCAAGACGAATCTCTGGACGCCGCTGATCAATACGACGATCCTGGCAATCGGTTCATGTACGTTCGCGATCCTGTTCGGCGGTATCTTCGCTTATCTGATCACCAGGACGAACATGGCTTTCAAGAAGTATCTGAGTTCGATCTTTATCTTTCCTTACATCATGCCGCAGTGGACTCTGGCTGTAGTCTGGCAGAACCTGTTCTATTCCAACCAGGTCACAGGCACATCCAACGGTCTGATGGCATCATTGTTCAACATCAAGATGCCGGCCTGGTGGTGCGTGGGTCTGTTCCCGTGCATCGTCGTTCTGGGCATGCATTATGCGCCGTTTGCCTACATCCTGATCGGCGGTATCTTCAAGAACATGGACGCAAACCTGGAAGAGGCTGCGACCATCCTGGATACGCCGCGCTGGAAGATATTCTCGAGGATAACCATCCCGATGGTCAAACCGGCAATCCTGTCGACGATACTGCTGGTGGCAGGTTCGACAGTCGGTTCTTATCCGGTTCCGCATTATCTTGGTCTGACGACCCTGGCGACGAAGTATGTCTCCATGAACGACAAGTATACCGGTGAGGCTTCGATCATCGCGATCATCATGATGCTGTTCGGCGTGGCCATCATGTATCTCAATCAGCGCTCCCTGCATTCCAGAAAGTCCTATACGACGGTAACGGGCAAGTCCGGTCAGATCACCAAGGTCAATCTGGGCAAGAGCGGAAGATATGTCATCGCGCTGGTGTTTGTCGTGATAACGTTCTTCACATCGATCTTCCCGATCATCTCCTTCGCGTTCGAGACTTTCCTTCCTAACCCGGGCGATTATTCGTTCCTTTATACCGGAAATACGGATAATCTTACGACGAAGTGGTGGGTGACTGCAGAAAACGTTACCGAGAACGGCATGTACGGTCAGATGGGCATCCTGCACAACAAGACCATCTGGAACGCTTTCAAGGGAACCATCCTTGTTGCGGTAGTCTGCTGCCTTACAGCCGGTACGATAGGCACGCTTATCGGCTATGCCGTCAGCAAGAACAGGCACGGCAAGCTGGCGAGCTATGTCAACTCGATGGCCTTCCTGCCTTATCTGATGCCTTCGGTAGCGGTAGGTGCGGCTTACTTCATCCTGTTCTCTTCAGGAAAGCTGAATCTGTTCAATACCTATCTTGCACTGGTCATCGTCGGCACGGTCAAGTATATTCCGTTTGCGTCAAGGAGTTCCCTGAACTCCATGCTGCAGCTGTCGAACGAGATCGAGGAATCGGCGATCATCCAGGATATACCGTGGATCAAACGCATGACCAAGATCATCATTCCGATCCAGAAGTCTTCGATCGTGTCGGGATTCCTGCTGCCGTTCATGACGTGTCTGAGAGAACTGTCTCTGTTCATGCTTCTGTGTGTGCAGGGCTTCATCCTGTCAACGACGCTGGATTATTTCGACGAGATGGGACTTTATGCTTTCTCAAGCGGTATCAACCTGATACTGATCGTTACAATTTTGATAAGCAACTTCGCGGTAAACAAGATTACCGGCGCAAGTCTGGATGAAGGAATAGGAGGATAAACATATGCCTAAAATTGTATTGGAACACGTAACCAAGCGTTATGATAAATTCTATGCGGTAGAGGATCTGAATCTCGTCATCGAAGACAATGCCTTCGTCACGCTGCTTGGACCTTCCGGCTGCGGCAAGACGACGACGCTGAGAATGATCGCCGGTCTGGAAACACCGACCAGCGGAAAGATAACCATCGGCGACAGAGTGGTCTTCGATTCCGAAGAAGGTATCAATGTCCCGGCAAACAAGCGTAAGGTGGGATTCCTTTTCCAGAACTACGCTCTGTGGCCGAACATGACAGTCTATGACAACATCTCTTTCGGTCTGACAAACGTCAAGGAAGAGCTGCCGGTCATCGACCACGATGCCAGGGCCGCCAGCAGGATGCTGAAAGCTCTGTCTCGTCCGAACGATATAGTGAAGACCGTGAACGAGTGTGTCGACAAGAAGGGCAAGCTGGATGAGAACAAGGCCATGATCAAACTGATCGATGCCTACGAGATCTCCCAGTACAGCGCTAAGAAGCTTCTCGGATACAAGCTGCAGAATTCAAAGGATCTCGAAGCCGATGCGAAGAGATACAGCGAAGAGCTGCAGAAGGTCGTGGACAACGCCTCTGCCACGGCAGCTTCCAAGGGTTATACGCTGAATGACGATTTCACTTTCAGCAAGGACGGTCAGATCGTCAAAGAAGAAAGAAAACTCACGAAGGAAGAGATTGACCTGGCGGTAAGAAGAGTTGCAAGGATAGCGAATATTGCCATGTTCATGGACAGATATCCTGCAGAACTTTCAGGCGGACAGCAGCAGCGTGTCGCCATCGCCAGAACGCTGGCTCCGGAGCCTACCGTTCTGTTCATGGACGAGCCGCTGTCGAATCTGGATGCCAAACTGCGTCTGGAGATGCGCTCCGAACTGCAGCGTCTGCACCTGGATACAGGATCGACATTCGTCTACGTCACCCATGACCAGATGGAAGCCATGACTCTGGCAACCAAGATCTGTCTGATCGACAACGGACTGCTTCAGCAGTACGATGCGCCTCTTGATGTCTACAATAAGCCGAACAATCTGTTCGTTGCGGACTTTGTCGGCAATCCGGCGATCAACTTCATCGAAGCCAGCGGCAAACAGGTCAATGGAAACTTTGAATTCGATGTCTTCGACGGAAAGAAGATAACCTTCGTCCCTAACGAGAAACTGGATATCAGAAAGTGGCGCGAAGAACTGGATGAACAGATCAGGAAAGAGAACGAGGAGCTTGAAGCCAAGTCTCAGACCAAGGGCTATGTGGAAAGAAGCAACAAGAACAGCATGTTCAAGTATCATATAGCTCTGATCGACGAGCCTGAAGATTATGATGATGAGGTCGAATATACCGATGAAGACTATGTTATCGGCGTAAGGCCTGAATTCATCTCCATCGGCGACAAGGAGAAGTTTGAAGGAGAGATCTATTCATCAATGCCTACCGGCATGGAGACGACAGTCCGTGTAGCCCTGGGCAATTACCTTCTCACCGGCGTCATGTTCGGCGGAGTGGTATATAAGCTGGGCGACAAGGTCAAGCTCGGATTCAAGGGAAACAATGCCATCCTGTTCGACAGGAAGTCGGGAAAGATCGTTTCTCTCGGTTCGATCGAAACAAAGTAATAGATCATTGAAAGGAGCTGTTCACAATAGAACAGCTCCTTTTTCTATGTTTCAGAGAAAGAAAGAGGCGGGATTTTTGTTAGAATAATAAGTGAAAGGAAGTACATATAATGCAGGAAATACTTGATTTTTTACATGAATGCAAGACCTACTATCTGGCTACCGACGACAACGGTCAGCCCAGAGTGAGACCTTTCGGCACAGCCGAGGAATTCGAAGGAAAACTATATATCCAGACGGGCAAGAAGAAGGATGTCTACAGACAGCTTCTCGAGAATCCGAAGGCCGAGATCTGCGCTTTCAGCAAGGGCACATGGCTCAGGATAGCGGGTGAACTTATACCTGACGACAGGGTGGAAGCCAAGAAAGACATGCTGGACAAGAATCCTTCTTTGAGAGGGATGTATGACGAGAATGATGACAATACCATCGTTCTGTATTTCAAGGATGCAAAGGCTGTCTTCTATTCATTCGGCGGTGAACCGAAGGTAGTCGAACTGTAAGATGATCTACACGCTTGAAAATGACGAGGCGATCCTGAAGGTAGATACCTATGCCTGCGAGATCGCCAGTTTCAGAAGGAAAGACAAGGATATCGAATACATGTGGCAGGGAGATTCTGCATACTGGAAAAACAGGGGTCCCGTTCTTTTTCCTCATGTATCTTCCACCAAAAGCAAGATCCTGAATTTCAAGGGTCAGGATCACAAGGTTACGAACCACGGCTTCTGCAGGAACAGCGAATTCGAATTCGTAAAACAGACCGATGATTCTTTATCTTTCAGACTTGTTGACAGTGAAGAGACATACAGCCAGTATCCTTATCATTTTGAATTGCTGGTGAAGTATACTCTGAAGGACTGCGAAGTGTTCATCGATTATGAAGTCGTTAACCGCGAGGACGGAGATCTGTATTTCGGTTTCGGCCAGCATCCCGCCTTCAACTGTCCGCTTGTCGAAGACAAGGAGTTCTCCGACTACCGGGTGGAATTCGAGAAAGAGGACGTGGAGAACTGCAGAGTCGATCTTTCGTACGAACTGTTCGAGAGATATCCTACCTTTGTGGTCAACGATCCTCAAAGCAGAGTCTTCACTCTTACCGACGGCACCAACAAAGTCGTCATGAGGACTTCAGACAAGTACAGGATCTTTGCACTGTGGACTCCTCATGCGCCTTTTGTCTGTCTTGAACCTTGGGTAAATACGCTGGACGGAAACGACGAGACTACGCCTTTCGAGGAAAGAGACGTCATCCGTATTGGAAAGGGCGAGACTTACAGCATAGGCTACAGCTTCGAGATAGTCTGACGGGTCGTAATTCAATGATTCATCGTTGATTGATTGGGATAAAATAAAAGTAGAAATGATCGAAAGAAGTGCAGGTATTCTTTTACCTATATCATCGCTTCCCGGACCTTACGGAATAGGAACTCTGGGGAAACAGGCCTATGCCTTCGTGGATTTCCTGGTGAAGGCG
>JAGACP010000187.1 GCA_017614055.1 Erysipelotrichaceae bacterium
AATCAGAGACTTATATTCCGTATCATAATCAAGCTCTTGAAGAATTCCTTTTAGATAATGTGAATCAAGAGAGCTTGATTCTTTATTTATGGCAAAACGAAAGAACCATCGTCATCGGCAAGAATCAGGATGCCTTCAACGAATGCAACATCGAAAGACTGGAGAATGACGGCGGATATCTGGCAAGAAGGCTTTCCGGAGGCGGAGCCGTGTATCATGATCTGGGCAATCTGAATTTCACTTTTCTTTCCCATAAAGACAACTATGATGTGGACAAACAGGACAAAGTCATACTGGATGCGGTGAACAGGCTGGGATTCGATGCTGAAAAAAACGGAAGGAACGATCTTCTGATAGACGGAAGGAAGTTCTCCGGACATGCGTACTATTCCAGAGGCGACAGGTGCTACCATCATGGAACGATAATGTATGATGTGGATGAAGAGAAGCTGTCGGATTATCTGAATGTCTCGATGCTGAAACTCAAGGACAAGGCGGTGTCATCGGTAAAGTCCAGGGTGGTGAATCTGAAAAGCCTCAGTGAAGATCTTACGATAGACGACATCAAAAAGAGTCTTGCAGCTTCATTTGAAGATAATTATGGAATAAAGGCGGAAATCATCGGTGAAGACAGTCTTGATCAGGATATGATAGCAACTCTTGAAGAGAAATATTCAGATCCTGCATGGCGCTACGGCGCAAGAAAAGAATATCCGCACGTGATGGAGAAGAAGTTCGACTTCGGCATCGTAAGGATAGGATATGAACTTGAAGGGGATGTGATCAGCGATCTTGCGGTATACAGCGACAGCTTGCATACGGAAAGCATCGAAAAGCTGATAGACATCCTTAAGGGCAAAGACATTGACAGACTGGATGTTCAGGATCCTGACTGTATCCAGTCGCAGATTATTGATTTCATAAGGGAGGAGAAAGACAATGTATGATCTGATGATAATAGGTGCAGGTCCGGGAGGATATACAGCCGCAAACAAAGCCGCAGCAAACGGCATGAAAACCGTGCTGTTCGAGAAAAGAGACATCGGAGGAACGTGTCTTAACCGCGGATGCATACCGATGAAATCCATGATAGCTTCGGCGAATCTTTATGAAGAATCGAAAACAGGCGGGTTATACGGGATCGAATGCAGTGACGTGTCTTTTTCCTATGAAGCGATACTGAAAAGAAAAGACGAAGTCATAGATACTCTCAGAAAAGGCATTGTCACATCTCTTGAGAAGAACAAGGTAGAGATAGTGAAAGGCAAAGCCGTGCTGAAAGACGAGACGCATGTCGAATGCAACGGAGAGATATATGAAGGGAAGAACATCATCATCGCCACAGGTTCCGTACCGTCTCTTCCTCCGATCGAAGGCATCGAACACGCGATAACTTCCGATCATATCCTTGATGAGAACATCGCTCTTCCTTCCAGCATGACCATCATCGGCGGGGGAGTCATAGGCGTGGAGATAGCCGATGCTCTCAGCAGTCTGGGATGCAGGATAACCGTCATAGAGATGTTCGAACATCTGCTTCCGAACATGGACAGGGATCTGGGACAGAGACTGGCGATGTTCTTCAAGAAGAAGAATATTGATGTGATCTGTTCGGCTGCCGTCAGCAGGATAGAGAAGACTGAACAGGGCAAGACAGTCACTTATACCGACAAGAAAGGCGAACAGCAGACGATCGAAAGCGATGAAGTGCTGATCGCAACGGGAAGGAAAGCGAATCTTGAAGGAATCGCAGATGCCTTGCCTGATCTGAAGATCGAAAGAGGCGTAGTCGCCGATGAGATCGGAAAGACCAGCATTGGCAGCATATTCGTCATAGGCGATGCCAAGAGCGGAAACATCCAGCTGGCCCACGTGGCTGAAGCACAGGGCGAGAATATCGTGGATCATCTGCTCGGCAGACCTTTGAGCAACGACATGTCCGTGATTCCGAGCGGTATCTATACGAAGCCTGAGATAGCTTCGGTAGGCATGCTGGAGAAGCAGGCAAAGGAACAGGGAATAGAGTATCAGGTGAAGAAGTATCTTACGGGAGCCAACGGAAAGAGCCTCATCGAAAACAGCGACAGCGGTTTCGTGAAGCTGATAGTTTCCGATGATGTCATAATCGGAGGCCAGATGATCTCCCTGCATGCCACGGAACTCATCGGTGAGCTGGCTATCGCTGTCGAAAAGAAAATGAGTCCGAAACAGTTCGGAATGGTGGTTCATCCTCATCCGAGCATATCGGAGATGCTGTGGAATGTCGCAAAAGAATAAAGGCTTCGTAAGAAGCCTTTATTTTGTTTTATTCTTCGAATCTCAGATCCAGACGTCTGACCACCTGTCCGTCTTTCACATAGACTCTGGTAAGTCTTTCGGACAGTCCCGTCATTATCTCGTAAGTTATCGTATTGAGTTCTTTTGCCCTGTCTTTGGCGGAGATATGTTCGCCGATCAGTTCGACGACCGTTCCGACCTCGTGGTACTCCCTGGTGTGGATCATCATCTGGTCCATGCAGACGCTGCCGGCGATGATGCCGTATTCGCCGTCGACATAGGCGGTCTTTCCGGTATTGGAACGGTAGAAACCGTCCGCGTATCCGAGAGGTATCGTCAGGATGTATCCTGTGCCGTCGCTGGTGAAGTGCCTTCCGTACGATACCGTTTCGCCTTCTTCGAGTTTCTTGACGTTTATGACTTCGCTCTTGAGCGATACGCAGGGAAGAAGATCCGTATGGTACGAACTGTATCCCAGAAGACCCAGACCTATCCTTTCATAGTTGCAGATATCGTCATTGAGGATAATCGAACCGTCCGTAGCGGAGATGTGGATATATTTGAATTCATGATCGAGCTGCTTCACGGTGTTTCTGAATATCTCGTACTGCTTCTCCGTATATTCCTTGTCGACATCAGAACTTGAAAGATGGGACATCACGCCCTCCACCAGTGCGCCTTTTTCTTTGAGAAGATCCATGGCTTCTCTGGCCTGTGCAGGCTTGACGCCTATCCTGTTCATTCCCGTGTCCAGTTTGAGATGTACCTTTACTCCCTTGAGATCGCAGCTGCTTAGATAATCCATGCTGACGGTCACGATGCTGCAGTCGTTTTCCCTTACGATATCCATGGCCTCAGGAGGCACATAGCCCAGGATCAGTATCTGTCCCGGTATGTCGTGTTTCCTCAGTTTCAGGGCTTCATCGAGGCTCGAGACCGCAAAAAAATCGACTCCCTGTTCCAGCAGTACGCCTGCTTCGACATAGTCGACCATGCCGTAGCCGTTGGCTTTCAGGACACCGATCATCTTCTTGCCGGACTTATTCTGGAAGTACTGAATATTGTGTTTCAGCTTGTCCAGTTCGACTTCAACATACGAGTTTCTGTACATAACAATATTGTAACTCATAGCGCATGGAAATGCTTCAAAATCTGTTTGACTTAGCATAAAACGCTATGATATCATAATTAAGCACGTGGAGGCTTAGCTCAGTTGGGAGAGCACCTGCCTTACAAGCAGGGGGTCACAGGTTCGAGCCCTGTAGCCTCCACCATTTATTTGCCAACTTAGCGCAATAGGTAGAGCAACTGATTTGTAATCAGTAGGTTACGGGTTCAATTCCTGTAGTTGGCACCACGGTAATACAAAAAGACCTTCGATCAGTATCGAAGGTCTTTCTTTATATATTAATATGGATCTTACTGCATCAGTGAAAGGAACATTTCCTTGATGTCTTCGACC
>JAGACP010000002.1 GCA_017614055.1 Erysipelotrichaceae bacterium
CAGTGCGTTCAGAACGAAGCTTCCTTTCGTTTCAGGGAAGTTCGGTGTAATAGGTTCCATCCTGCTTTCGCACGGATGGATGGTATATGTGGCTTTGATACTTGCTTTTGCGGTACAGTATTTCCTCAGCAGGACAAGGACAGGTCTCAATCTGAGGGCCGTAGGCGAGAATCCTGCTACTGCCGATGCGGCAGGCATCAATGTCACCAGATACAAGTATCTCGCCTCTTTGATCGGGTGCATGATCTGCGGTCTGGGCGGTCTGTTCTATGTCATGGACTACATCAAGGGCACATGGGCCAACGACTCGGCGATAGAAGCTCTGGGATGGCTGGCGGTCGCGCTTGTCATATTCACCAGCTGGAAGCCGAAGAATGCCACCTGGGGAGCTTATCTGTTCGGACTGTGCTACTGGGCTTACATATACATACCGATGGAATTCTCGCGTTATCTTGCGTCCAAGATGAATCTGCAGAGCGCCACGTACATGCAGAATCTGTACAAGATGCTGCCGTATATCGTTACGATCGTCGTGCTGTGCGTCGTATCGAAACGCAAAAAGAAAGAGAATCTTGCGCCTTCTTCCCTGGGCCTGAGTTATTTCAGGGAAGAAAGATGATGATTCATGGATAATAAAATGATCCTCCGGAAAACCGGAGGATCATATATTTAAGGAGAAGGGGAGGTTCTACTATTTCTTTTTGTCTACAAGTTCCGTAGGGATCACAGGCGTCCCCTGTCCGTAGTACTTGAATACTTCGACCATGGTGTCGATCTGTTCGTCTGTCATCTGCTTCATGTTGCCGTCCGGGCAGCATGCTCTGGCGGCGAGATATCCTTTGGCGGTCTCTTCAAGATAGACGGCTGCATACAGCGCGTCCTTGA
Organism: Erysipelotrichaceae bacterium; assembly: GCA_017614055.1. Lineage (GTDB taxonomy): Bacteria > Bacillota_I > Bacilli_A > Erysipelotrichales > Erysipelotrichaceae > Colivicinus. The sequence goes on from JAGACP010000002.1 coordinate 886, forward strand.
GACCCGGGCCGATGGTCATGACGCCGTGATGGGACAGGATGACTGCCCTTGCGGTGCCGACGTTGTTCACGACGTCGACGCCCATGTCGACCGATCCTGCTGATGAGTATGGCGTGATAGGAACGTTGCCGCAGCAGGTATTGGCCATGCCCGTGAAGCATACTCTGAATTCGTCCATTCCCGGGATGAGGGAGATGGCCGTAGCGTATGGCTGATGGGTATGGATGACGCCGTTGATGTTAGGCATGTGCTTGAAGATGTAGAGGATGGAAGGCGTATCGGAAGAAGGTTTTCTGTCTCCTTCGATGATGTTTCCATCAAGATCCATTACGATCACATCGTCTTCGACCATCTGGTCATACATAAGTCCCGTAGGCGTGATGAGGATCTCGCCGGTAGGCATGCGGATGGCCAGGTTGCCGCAGGTCAGGGATACGAGCTCGTATCTGTCAAGCAGTATGCCGTATTCGATTATCTGTTTTTTCTGTTCGGAAAACATATATTATCTCCTTATACTTCCAGGAAGTCGACGAATCTTACTTCCTGAAGATCTTCATTGTTTATGTTGAGTTCTTTGCCGGTAAGTTCTTCGACCGCCTTGACCAGCTTCATGGCGTTGATGCCGTATTTTTCCATGAGGTACATCTTTGATGCGCCGTGGGCGTAGCCGTCAAGGCCGACTTTGATGAGTCTCTTGCCCAGGCCGTGCTCCGCCATGAGGTCGGCAGTTGCGGAACCAAGACCGCCTGTCTTGAGGTGGTTCTCGATGGTGACGACGCCGTATTTTGCCTTGGCGATGGCATCGACGATGGTCGGATCGGTGAACGGAGCGAGGGTCGTCACATGCATGTGCTGTACGGATACTCCTCTTTCCTTGAGGACGGCGGTGGCTCTCATGGCTTCTTCCGTGCAGATCGAAGATGAAAGCAGCACCACATCATCGCCTTCAGAGAGGACTCTCGCCCTGTTGAAGACGACAGGCTCGTCGGCAGGGAACAGACGCGGAACGTCTTTTCTCAGCTGTCTGATGTATGCCGGTCCGTTGTAGTTGTAGGCGATGTCGAGGATGTAGTCGATGTCCGTTGCGTCTCCTACGTCGAATACGGCCATGTTAGGAACGGATCTCATTACCGCAACGTCGTTGATGGACTGATGCGATACGCCGCCCGGGGTGGTGATGCCCGGAACGAAGCCGACGAATACGACAGGAAGATTCGGATATGCGACAGACATCTCGACCTGGTCGAGGACTCTTCTGTATTCGAATACGGCAAATGTATGGATGAACGGTCTGTAGCCTTCTCTGGCCAGGCCGGCAGCCCATGATACCATGTTCTGTTCGGCGATGCCGAGGGTGAAATAGCGGTCAGGGTATTTGGCCCTGAAGGACTTTACTTCACACGAAGTACCGAGGTCGGCAGAGAGTACTACCAGTTCAGGATGTTCCTCAGCAAGACGGAGGATATTTTTTTCATGGGTATTGGTTTCAATTTTCATCGTTCATTCTCCTTTTCCTACATCTCGTCGTAGATCTTCTGGAACTCTTCTCTGTCTTCCTTGCCTATCCTTACGAAGTGAAGGAACGGCCAGCGTTTCTCAAGAGGTTTCATGCCGGTGTAGCCCTTGGTCCTGCCGATGACTACCAGCGGTTTGTCTTTATGTTCCGTTTCGAATGCTTTCTCGAATTCTTCGATGTTGTGTCCGTCAACGGATACGCATTCGGCACCGAAGGCCTTGAATCTGTCTACCAGCGGTTCGACGTTCATCTGGTCTTCGATCTTTCCTTCGACCTGCTGGCCGTTGGCGTCGATGACGACGATCAGATTGTCGAGCTTGTAGTAGCTGGCTGCCTGGATGCATTCCCAGGTCTGGCCTTCCTGAAGCTCGCCGTCTCCCAGCATGACGAAGTTCCTGCCGCTGTCGCCTCTGGCTTTTCTGGCCCAGGCCGTGCCTGCGGCGATGGAGATGGTCTGTCCGAGAGAACCTGCGGTATTTTCGAATCCCGGAGAGTGTTCGGCGCCGATCATTTCCATGTTCCAGCCGTCGACGTTGAACTTCTCGGTCCATTCAGGGCAGAGACGTCCGACAGCCGAAAGAGCGCTGTATATAACTGATGCATAGTGGCAGCAGGATACGAACAGTCTGTCCTTGTCAGGTGCAGGAGCGCCGTTGTAAAGAGCGCCTTTAGGGTAGTCCATGTTGTCAGGTCCCGGAACGCCGGGGAACGGAATAGGCTCGCCAGGTCCCTCGGATGGTCCCAGATTCATGACGTTCGTGTATAAGGATGCCACGATCTCGGCAGAAGAACATGCCTGTGCCAGATAGCAGCCGCCCGTTTTCAAAGCGATTCCAAGGATCTGCTTGCGGATGCTGTCGGCGATGGCCTGGATTTCTTCTGTAGTATAGATTTTTTTATCCATTTTTCCTCCTCTTCTTATATATTTATGTTCTTGATTTCATTATTGTGAATTTGTGAACAAATGTCAACCATGTTTTTACATTGGTAAAAAGAAAAGGCTTTCAATAATTGTTGACTGCATTATTTTTTTTACTTTATAATTAATTTGGTACAAAATTTCATATTATTGAAAAAATATAAACGGGAGAGGATTATGAAAGCTGTAGTCAAAACTGAAGTCGGCATGGATCATATGGAATATATGGATATTCCTGAACCGGAAGCTACCGGCGATCTGGTCAAGATCAAGATCGCTTATTCGGGGATATGCGGTACGGACCTTCATGCGTTCAAGGGCACATACGGAAGCACCAAGCCTCCTGTAGTGCTAGGACATGAGTTTTCCGGCATCGTCACGGCGGTAGGACCGGATGTAAAGAAGATAAAAATAGGCGACAGGGTCACGTCCGAGACGACTTTCAAGACCTGCGGCGTATGTCCGATGTGTCAGAGCAAGGACTATAACCTCTGCGGTAACAGACAGGGTCTGGGAACGCATATCAACGGTTCAATGGCCGAGTATCTTGTTTCCAGAGAGGAATCCGTACATGTGCTTCCTGACAGCGTGA
>JAGACP010000003.1 GCA_017614055.1 Erysipelotrichaceae bacterium
CGTTTCCATCGCATATCTGAACGCATCCGCAGCCAGATCCGCAAGATTCGTCTCTCTCGTCCTGACCATCCTGATGCCTTCATCGTCCGCTATCCTCAGATCGAAATCCGTTTCGGTCACCTCTTCAGAAAGCAGCACACCGAGTTCTCCTTCTATCTTTTCTATCTCGGCAGCGACGGTCTCGTCGGATCTGTCGTACTGCTCCATATGCAGGACAGTAAGGCTTCCGTCCTTTCCTATGATCAGCTCTCCTATCTCCTGCATCTTCGTGCCAACGGAAGAAAGGATGACGTCCTCACCGTTCTTGTTGGGATAGATGTCTTCGACTATCAGCGAATGAGAGTGGCCGTCAAGGACCGCATCGATCCCGCTGGTATGGGATATGAAAGATATGGAATCATAAGGATCCAGTTCCGCATCGGAACCCAGATGAGACAGCACTATCACATAATCGACTTTCTTCCGGTCGCGCAGTTCATCCACCAGGCCCTGTATCCTGTCATAGAGATCCTGTCCGTCGTTCTGACCGTAGAAGTCGTATACGAACTCTCCGTCCTCCATGAAATACTTCGGCGTCGAAGTGGTTATGGTCGTCGGCGTAAGGATGCCAAGAAAAGCCACCTTCACTCCGCCATAATCCTTTATTACATATTCCGGAACATCATCGAAGATATTCGTGCCGTTTCCGCTGTAACGGACATTGGAAGCGATCTTCTCGGCCTTCAGTTCTTTCATGAGTTCCGCTGTCCTGTCCATGCCATAGTCGAACTCGTGGTTTCCGTACGTGACGATGTCATAATCCGCGGCATTCATGATGTCGATGATCATTTCTCCCTTTGACATGGTCCCCATCGTTCCGCCCTGGACGAAATCTCCCGTATCTACCAGCGTCACATATTCATGTTCGGCCTTCAGATCATCCACATAGGCCTTCAGGGCAGACATCGTGAAATTCTCGTTCACCGAACAGTGGACATCGCTCGTAAACACGATGTAGATGTCGTCTTTCGGTTCTGCCTTGCATCCGCTGAATACGGTGCATATCAGTACTATCGATAATATCAGTCTAATCTTTTTCATCATTCACTATCCTCGCAAAATTCCTGAATATCTCTGTCCCGCATTCGTTCCCCTCATCTTCGGGATGAAACTGCACGGTATATATCTTCCTGTCTTCGTTCTCGGTCGCCGCATATCTGCAGTGTTCTCCGGTCGCGATGCATCTGAAGCCTTCCGCCATCCTAGTCACTTCATCGTCGTGATGCATGGATACCTTCTGACTTGAAGGAAGACCTTCGAACAGCCTTGAAGGCTCCGTAACTATCGTCACGGGGATATGTTCGGGAGTCATCGATCTTCTCACTTCCCCGCCAAGCATGTGATGTATCACCTGATGGCCGTAGCAGATCCCCAGGATCGGTTTCCCCATATCCAGAAGACGTTCATCGGGAAGCTTTCCTCCCTCATATACGGTATCCAGACTTCCGGTGAAGATGAAACCGTCATACCCGTCAAGATCCTCGGGACCGACATCATGTCTCAGAGTGGAATACTCGATCCCAAGTTTCTCGAGCATCATCTCTATATCATCGGTAAACCTGCTTCTGAAATCAATGACCGCGACTTTCATAATATTTATTATACTTTCTTTGCTGATATAATTGGTTTAGAAACTCAAGAGGTACAACATCATGAAAAGCACACTGATAGAAATATTCGGCTACATAGGATCGTTCCTGGTCCTGGTATCGTTCCTGATGACCAGCGTATACAAACTAAGGATAGTAAACACCATCGGAAGCCTGATCTTCATGATCTACGCACTGATAATCAAGTCATATCCGACAGCCGTCATGAACTTCTTCCTGGTACTGATAAACGTACGTTTCCTGTGGAAGATGAGCCATACCGACAAAGAATACGACCTCGTTGAGACCAAGACCGACGACGGTTTCTGCAGGTATTTCCTTGACAGCCACAGGGAAGACATCCTGCAGTTCTTCCCCGACCAGTCCTTCGATTTCGACAAGAAAGACAGGGCATATCTCATCTGCCATGACTCCACGCCTCTTGGACTCACCGTAGGCAAACTCAACGGCGATACGCTCGACCTGCTTCTTGACTACAGCGTGCCTGAATACCGCGACTTCTCGATCGGTTCGTTCCTCTTCGAGAAACTGGCGGAACAGGGCATAAAGAAAGTCACCTGGTCAGGTTCCACGGAGAAACATCTCGCCTATCTTGAAAGTCTCAATTTCATAAAGAAAGACGGATATTACGAGAAGACATTATAAATGATGAAGCGGTCCATGCAAGACCGCTTTTATTTTCCATAGTTCCTGAACAGTTCCCCGTCAAGATCGTCTATGTCGTCGAGACGGTATCTTTTCCTGTCGGCCGTGATGATGACCCTCTCCACGCAGTCTATCCTTCTGATGGTGATCTTCTCGGAAAGATACATCCCGCCTTTTTTCTTTCTGTCCGGGACAAAGTACGTTATCACGACCTCGGGTCTGTCTTTCACGGATTCCTCCAGGATCATGAATTTCCTGTCGAGATCCTGTTTCTCCTCCTCCGACAGCTCGATGCGTGCGTCCACCATCCTGGCGGCTTCATTTATCGATTCGTCATACCCCGTCAGAGCGGCAAAAGGCGCGAACTGGGCTGCCCTGTCTCTGTTGGACATGTGTTTCCTGTCCTTCGACACGAAATGAGGAAGGCCGATGATGTCTTCATAGCCGTTCATGACCTGTGTCCTCCGATCTGCTTGTTCCGCTGTCTGGCGGTAGCCGCATCCTCGTAGCTTATCGCCTTCAGTACCGCATTCTTTCCGTACTGTTCCTTTATCTTCAGAAGAGCCTGCTGAAGCTTCTCTTCCTTGACGTCCTGCTTCCTGTCCTTCTCCTTCTGTTCCTCGCTATCTCCGAAAAGGTCTATCTGTTCCACCTTGGGCATGTCGTCCGCCATCGTCTTCGGGATCACCCTGTCGGCGCAGATGTTTATCCTTCTTATCAGAAGATCATGATCGACCTTTTCGTCATAGATCTTTATGATGGCTTCGGTTATCTTCTTCGTCGAAGAGGTGAACTCCCCGAGCTTCACTGAACCCTTGCCCGGTTTCACGACCTTCTTGCCGTAATAGTTCTTCGTAACTTCCCTGCCGCTCAGATCGTTGGACACGTCATATCCGACATAAAGACTCACATGGTCCGTCACAAGATGTTTATTGACCAGATCGAGGACCAGACTGTCCGTCATCTCCTTGGTGACGATCTTGGCCTCTTCGAACGTATAAGGCCTCATCAGGACCTGCCCCGAACCCAGCGACCTGTTGTCGGTATGATAGTTCTTGATGTCCTTCATCGTGCATGGTTCGTATCCCCAGGCATGATCGATGAGCAGTTCGGCGTTGATCCCGAATTCGTCATACAGTACTCCGTCACTGTTCAGAGAGAATCTGGCGATGTCTCCCATCGTATACAGGCCGTATTTCGCAAGTCTCAGGGCTATGCCCTTGCCCACGCGCCAGAAGTCCGTTATCGGTTCGTGATCCCACAGCAGCCTCCTGTAGGACATCTCGTCTATCTGGGCCAGTCTCACGCCGTCCTCATCCGGATCCATGTGCTTGGCGACGATATCCATCGCCACCTTGGCCAGATACAGGTTGTCGGCAACGCCCGCCGTGGCGGTTATCCCCGTCTCCTTCAGGACATCCCTTATCATCTTGAGGGCAAGCTCATGCCCGTCCATCCCGTAGGTCTTGAGATACTTCGTCGCATCGATGAAGACCTCGTCTATCGAATAGACATGGATGTCGTCCTTTGATATGTATTTAAGATATATCTCGTAGATCCTCGTACTGTAGTCCAGATATAGCTGCATCCTCGGGCTGGCGACGATGTAGTCTATCGCAACAGACTCATCCGAAAGAAGCTCGTCGTACAGATACGACTTCCTGGTTTTGCTTCTTCCTCTGTTGAGTTCCTTCACCTTTTGTTCGACCTCGAAAAGCCTCGGTCTGCTGGAGATGCCGAAAGACTTCAGGGAAGGGGAGACCGCCAGACAGATGGTCTTGTTTGTCCTGGTGATGTCCGCAACGACCAGATTCGTCTTCAGAGGATCGAGCCCCCTTGCCATGCATTCCACCGAAGCATAGAAGGATTTAAGATCTATGGCGATATAAGTATTATTCATCTCACCTTCATTTTATTCCTCGGTTGAATTAAATTCAAGTATGAGATAAAAAAGAAAATTCATATCCTCAGCATGGCCGCGGCATTGTCCACGATTATCGATGCATTATAGTAGAAAGCCGTATGATCTATCAGGTGGAACAGCGCAGCTGCCGCATCCACAAGATCGTCGACATCGTCGCTGTCATGGGTGGCGCCTATGCACACGAGCCTCAATAGACCGTAGCAGCAGCACAGCCCCTTGTATATCTTGGTCCTGTCGGCCCTTTTGTCAACGAAAGGGAAACACTCATAAAGCATGGAATTATTGATCAGTCTTTCGAAAAATTTCATCCAGTCAGGATACTTCTTCTCGAACTCTTCCCTGTCCCTGCAGAAGACGTCCCCGTCGCGGTATCTGACGGATATGTCCCGGATGATCTGCTCAAGGATGGGATTGCTGGTGGAGAAACGTTCCAGAAGTTCGATGCCGATTCTCACGCCGTTCGTATCTTCATCGAAGTCCCTGTCGAATTCTTCTTTGTTGATGATCCTGC
>JAGACP010000017.1 GCA_017614055.1 Erysipelotrichaceae bacterium
AGGGAGTTTCATCATGATGGATTTCAAGTATGTAAGGATTCAGGGAAGGGAGCTTGCGGCGAATACGATGTATGCCAAGGGCGTCTTTTCGATGTGCTGGAAGCTCATCCAGGACGATGTCATGGATGAGGAGGATGCGGATCTGTACAAGGAGATAGACAAGTGGTTTGCGGAGATACTGCCTTTTCCCGAACCGTGCATGAGGAAGGAGAAGGTCGTCTGTTTCTTCAAGACGGAGAATACGGAGGAGATGATGAAGCTGATACAGCCTGCGCTGTGGCTTCTGGAGAAGTATCATCATCCGTTCTATGTGGTCTATACCAACGATCCGGGAGAGATCGTCTACGAGGATCAGTATCAGGTGGCGGTGAATGTCGATGTGGAGCCGATCATCGAGGAGTATGAACATACCTGGGTAGGCAAGGATGAATGAAATGAAAGCCGGCAATTGGCCGGCTTTTTTTGTTTTACTGTATCTCTTTGAAGTTCAGCTTCTTCACTTTCTGGAAGACCGTGTAGTTCACGATGAACGAGAACAGCAGTTCCAGCGTTACGGCGATGATCCAGGCTTTCACATTGAAGGTCCTGACGAACTGGGCATCGGGCTGTTCAAGGAGGCTTATGACGAACTTCTCGAAGGCGACTCCGAGCAGTATCGCAAGGACGACGCCCAGCAGACTTGTCAGGATGGTCTCCCTGGCAAGGTAGGTGATGGTCTGTCTGATCGAGAATCCGTTTATCCTCATGACGATAAGTTCTTTCTTCTTTCTGGCGATGAAGATATTCGCCAGGTTGGTCAGGATCATGAACGACATCAGTACCGACATCATGATCATCAGGACGATGATGATGTTGAAGAGGCTGATGGTCGAAGTGAATCTCGCCTTGTATGAATCGGCCCTGTCGATGGATATGTTTCCGACATCGGTCAGTTCCCTGTAAAGAGAATCGTAGTTGTCCCTGTTCAGTTTCACGAAGTAGCAGTTGTCTTCCGCTTCTTCATCGAAGATCTTCGCATAGGCTTTCTTTGAAGCCAGAAGCAGTCTGCCCTGGTAGTTCTGGAACAGGCCTTTGACTTCGGCGTCATGTTTCAGAAGCTGATCGTCATAGATGGTAAGCGTCGTGCCCGGATCGGCACCGAAGCTTTCGCTGAGTCTCAGCTGCGCAAGGACTCCTTCCTCAGGAAGGGCGACGTCTTTCTTCGTCTTAGGATCTTTTATCGCGATGTATTCGCCGAGTTTGTTTGGATCGCCGGCGATGATGTAGATGCCGTCGGCCTTCTGTCCTCTGTCGAACAGGCGGATGTTGTACGATGCCTTGAGATAGTCGGCATCGTTCTGATCGAGGATGGATTCTATCCTTCCTAATTCATCTCCGGTCGTGTCTGCGGTGTAGTCGATCCTGAAGTCATAGAGATAGATGTCTTCTTTCTGCTTCCTGATCATGCCCGTGAAGGCGTCTTTGAGGGTAACGCCCGTGCCTATGCAGAAGCAGCTGATCGCCACGATGATGACAGTGACGGCGACTCTTTCTTTTTCATTTATGATGTTTCTCAGTATCAGTCTTGAGTACAGCGACCTGTTGGATCTGACGGTCGTTTTCTTTTTCTTTTCCTTGCGGTCTCTTGAAGAGACGGTCTCGCCTTTCATCAGAAGAGCGGCAGGCGTTTTCAGCAGGTCGGTGCAAGCGAAGTATACCGTGAAAGCGCTCATGGCGGTGATGAACAGCGGCACCAGGATCATCGACAGCGGCGACGTCTTCATCGTGTATCCGCCTACGGCATAGATCTCGCCTGACGCAAAGACATTGAGGACGATGCGGCAGATGACAAGTCCAAGCACGACTCCCAGCAGCGATCCGATGACTGCCGCCGTGACGCCGAAGATCAGATACTTGGCCAGGATCTCGCGGTTGTAGAAGCCGAAGGCCTTGGTGGTACCGACGCTCTTCTTCTCTTCTTCGACGATGATGGCGATGGTGGAGAAGCATACCAGAGATATGACCATCAGGAAAAGCGCACCGAAAGATTTGCTGGAGCCGTATGCACCGTTGATGGGACCGCGGGAATCGATGTACGAAGCGTTGGATTCACGGTCCTGGATGACCCAGTTATAACTCCTGTTCAGCAGTTCTTCCCTGCCTTTTTCTATGGCTTCGTCAGCTTCTTTGCGTGCAGAAGCCAGTTCGTCTTTTGCTTTCTGGAGAGCCGAGTAGGCTTCCTGTCTTTTTTCTTCAAGCTGTCTTCTGGCGTCTCTTATCTGGAATGCCGAGCTGTTCAGCAGTTTTTCTTTCTCTTCAAGAAGGGCCAGTCCTTCGTAGTATGCGGCATATCCCGCAGCGAGTTCGTTCTTTCCCTGTTCAAGCCTCTTCTCGCCGTCACTGATCCGTTTCTCGAGATCCCGGAACTGTCTGATGACATCGGCAAGTTCGTCCAGCTTTTCCAGCAGGGCGTCCAGCTTGTCCGGCGGGATGATCTGCGAGAAGTCGATGACGATGGTTCTGTCGAAGTAATTGATAATCAGTTGTCTGAGCAGTGAGAAATCGTCCTGCGACAGCATGGTGACGATGAACTTGAAGGTCTCGAAAGCGGAACGAAGATCTTTTTCCCTTATCTTGTCTTCCAGCTGATTGAGAGCGTCATCGTATCTTTCAAGCATCTGTACTATTGCAGCCTTGCCGAGTTCATTGATGAAGTCTGAACTGTTCTTGAGCAGTTCGATGTACAGACGGGCCTGATATCTCACTATCTCGATATATGTCCCGTCCTGGATGTTTCCGGCTATCTCGAAGAAATTGAAACCATACTTGTAGTCGATCATCTGCATGATCAGACAGATGGTCTCGTCTTCCAGCAGGATATCCAACGCATCCCTGAGGGCATCGTAGTTATCCATAGTGAAATTGTTCGAAAGATCCAGGGCTTGGTGCAGTATTTCACTGACACTTTGAAGAGCCGGGAGCACCGATGAAGGCGTTAGACTTTCGGGGTAATAATCATTGACATATATCGCAACAGTTTGCGTTGTATAGGAAATGAGATCCGACAGACTTTCTTCCGTGGTGTTTTCCATGACATCATCGATGCGGCTTTGCAGCTCTTCGCCGGTAATCAGTTCGATCAGATGTATGGTATCTTTGGTTGACTGCTGAGCAAGGAAAGCCTCGAGTGCCGCTCTGGTACTGTCGATGGTTTCCTGATTTCCGCCTATCATCGCCTGCAGGTAGTCGTTCATGTATCCTTTGAGACTTGTGTTGATGAAATACGTGAGAGCGCTCTTGGCGAACATGTCGCAGAATTCGGGATTGGCTCCGACCAGCGAGATGATCGTATCCATCCTGTCGACGTATGGTTCGAGCAGCTGGACGTTCTCGAGCTTGATGTAGATGTCTTCGAGGGTATAGCCTGTGTATCTATACAGCAGCGTATCCACGATGACCGAGCCTTTTTCATCGAAGAAGTCTGCGATCGCCTGCTTGGCCTGTTCGATGGCTGCCTCGGATCCTTCCTCAAGGGCATCCGCAAGGTCGTCAAGATAACCAAGAAGAGTATCAAGGTATCTGTCCAGTCCTTCGGAAGTGAAGTAGTCCAGGAAGGCCATGGCGGTTTCGCTGTCTTCGTTGAGTATCTCGTCGATGAAGGCTCTTTTTTCTTCGATCGTATCGATGATGTTTTCGGAATCGAAGAGTTCATCCATGTCGGACATCTGATCGATGAGTTCATAGATCTTGTCGTCGTCGAGGACACCGAAAAGGATGTCGACGGCCTGGATGATCATTTCTTCGTTGCCCTCTTCAAGAGCCTGCTGGAAGGCGGTTATGGCCGACTTGAGAAGGTTTACATATTGCAGCATGGTCTGGCCGTTGAGCGGTATGCCGGTCTTCTGACTGATCGGTTTCAGGATACTGCTGATGGTGTCATAGGCTTCTTTTGCCTGGTTCAGCTGTCTTTCGCCGTCTCTGATCTGTTTCTCTCCGTCTTTGAGCCGGGCGAGAGCCTGGGCAAGTGTTGCTCTTCCTTCTTTGATCCGGGTCTGTCCGTCGGCGAAAAGGCTTTCGAATTCGACGATCTGTTTCTCCGCGTCCTGCAGTTTTTCGTTCGCTGCTTTTTCTTCTTCGCCGATCCTGTCTTCGGCTTCCTGCAGCTGTTTCTTTATTTCGGATGTTCTTTGCTCGATCAGAGAATCGGCATTATTTCTGATCCTCATGGTCGTATTTCTGCCAAGTTCAGGAAGCAGTGCCGATACCTGGCTGTATGAAGTGTCTTTCAGTTTTACGAAAAGGTTGGTATATGAATCGCTGGTGGCCGCCATGTTGAAGGAATCAAGAGGCAGGACCACTCCCCATGTCATGCTGTTGCGCAGAAAATCGGGGTGTCTGATTATCGCACTGACGCGGTATGTTTCTTCTTTCAGAGGATCGCCGTAGAGACTGGAGGTGTTCCTGATCGTCACCGTGTCGTTGATTCTGATGTTCGCTTCTTTGGCGAGGTCTTCATTTATGGCAACCTCATCCTGTCTTGACGGAAGCGTTCCTTCGACCAGTTCGGGAACGGAGACGGTCTTGGTCAGGGACATGATCCGGATGTTGTAGCGGTCTTCGTCTCTGATGAGTTCGCCGCTTATCTCCATCACGGCTTCGGCGGATTCGACTTCTTCGAGTCTCGAGACCGTTTCCACGTCTTCATCGACGATGCCACCGGATGAAACCAGGTCGAGATCTCTGAAGTTCTGATCGGCATAATAGCCGTCGAAGGTCTCTTTCAATGACCGATAGATGTTCTGGGTCGTGAAAAAGCCGCCTGTTCCGATGGCGATGACCAGAGTTATCGAAAGGAAAGAGGCGAATCTTTTTCTGATGTTTTTTATGGCGTCAACGAACTGTGTCTTTTTCATGTTACCAGGAGAGGTCCTCCGCATGCAGCGGGCTGAAGTTTATGCGCACGCTGGAAATGAGACCGTCCTTGAGACGGATGACTCTGTCGGCCATCTTGGCGATCTCCACGTTGTGGGTGACCATGATGACGGTCTTTCTGTCGTTTCTGACGATGTTTTCGATGGCTTTGAGCACTCCCTGTCCCGTTTCAAAGTCAAGGGCCGCCGTCGGTTCATCGGCCAGGATTATCCTCGGTTCCTTGGAGATGACGCGGGCTATGCATACTCTCTGCTGCTGTCCTCCGGACATGGCCGAAGGGTATCTGTCCCAGCGGTCCTGCAGGCCTACGAGATCCAGGCATTCCATCGGATCGCGCGGATTCTTCGAGATCTCGGCGATGAATTCGACATTCTCCAGGGCGTTCAGGTTGGGCATGAGATTGTAGGACTGGAAGATGAAACCTATATAGTCGCGTCTGTACTGGGTCAGTTCGCTCTCGGTAGGATTGGAGAAGTCCTTTCCTTCGACGATCAGTCTGCCTTCGCTGGCCTGGTCCATTCCGCCTATTATGTTCAGCATGGTGCTCTTGCCGCAGCCGGATTCGCCCAGCACGACGAGCAGTTCGCCTTCGTATATGTCGAGATCGATGCCCTTGAGGATCCTGCGCATCTCTTCGCCCGACATGAATTCCTTTATTATTCCTCTCAGGGAAAGCAGAGGTTTCCTGCCTTTGTTCGGAGAGAAGGAGAGACCCTTGTCCTCGATATCAAGGGCGATGAGCGCTCCGCAGTTTTCCAGAAGTTCCCTGTCTTCCTCGGTGAAGTTTCCTTTCCTGTCGTTGAGCTGCAGGCAGCCTACGGTGCTGAAAGGAGTCTTCAACGGAACCAGTATGGCATTGTTTCCGAAAAGAGAAGAGAAGAACTTGTCTTCGATGATCTCCGGATATTTCGAACAGTCGTCGATGATGAGGGATTTTCCTTCCTTGACGATGCGTCCGATGAAACTTTCATCCTCGCCTGTCGATATGCCGGTGAGGTCGGAAGAGTTCTTGCTGGCGACGATATAAAAACGATTGTCGACGGTGTTGCGCATCCAGATGGATCCGCTGCTGCAGCCGACCGTGCGGGCAAGTGTTTCGATGCACGTCTCAAGCGAACTTTCAAGCTGGTTGGATTTTGAAAGCTCGTCCATTATCTGCCAGGCGCAGGTTACAAAACGGGGATCAGCCATACCATTCTCCTATTTATTTTGATTTAGATATTATCATTTTAATACTTTAAATGCCTATGTCCAAAGAATGTCCAAAAAGAAAATGCTCTTTATGAGCTTTCCGTATAGACGATTATCGGCTGAAAAACGGATGAGAATGTCGTTTATGCACGGGCTTGAACATACATATCTTTTTTTTCTAGGGTAATGCGATGAAAAGAGTAAATTGTTTTTCCCATTGAACCATTATGTAGTAAAATAATTCGTAGAAGTATATTAGGTAAAATATACTGGGAGGCAAAAATGAAAAAAATTTTTACTGTTTTACTGTCTCTGCTGATGGTTCTGGCACTGGCTGCATGCTCTAACGGCGGCGGCAAGAAGGCTGAACCTCTGGCAGACGAATCTCATGCTGCATGGGTAGTCCATGGTCAGTATCTGCTGGCTGACGGCACAGAGAACGGATGGAACGGCAAGGACACAGCTG